>JACRIL010000151.1 GCA_016235825.1 Planctomycetota bacterium | reverse complement strand
GGGCAGGGCGTCCTCGATGGTGGTAACCTTGTATCCTGCCATCGCGGCCTGAAGTGCGCAGATCGGATCGACCTCGGTAACCCAGACCTGTGCGTGCAGGCCGGACAGGGCCTGGGCCGAGCCTTTGCCCACGTCGCCGTAGCCGCAGACCAGGGCCGTCTTGCCCGCGACCATCACGCCGGTCGCACGCTTGATGCCGTCCACCAGGCTTTCGCGGCAGCCGTAGAGGTTGTCGAACTTGCTCTTGGTAACCGAGTCGTTGACGTTGATCGCCGGCACGAGCAGTTCGCCCTTTTCCATCATCTGGTAAAGCCGATGCGCGCCGGTGGTCGTCTCCTCGGAGACGCCCTTCCAGTCCTTCACCAGAGCGTGCCAGAAGCCCGGCGTCTCCTTGAGCACCCGCTTGAGCCGCGCGTTGACGATCTGGAGTTCCTTGTTGTCGGTCGGCTCGTCGAGGATTTTCGGATTGTTCTGGGCCTGGTAGCCGCGATGGATCAGCAGCGTGGCGTCTCCGCCGTCGTCGACGACGAGATTTGGCCCCTTGCCGTCCGGCCAGGTAAGGGCCAGCTTGGTATAGTCCCAGTAGTCTTCCAGGCTCTCGCCTTTGTACGCGAAGACCGGCGTACCGGCGGCCGCGATGGCCGCGGCGGCGTGGTCCTGGGTCGAGAAGATGTTACACGAGGCCCAGCGGACGTCGGCGCCGAGCGCCTTGAGCGTCTCGATGAGCACGGCCGTCTGGAGCGTCATATGCAGGCTGCCCATTATGCGAGCCGCCGCCAGCGGCCTGGTCTTGCCGTATTTCTCCCGCGTGGCCATCAGGCCGGGCATCTCCTGCTCGGCGATGGAGATTTCCTTGCGGCCCCATTCGGCCAGGGACATATCCTTGACCTTGTAATCATGTCCGGTTTGGGCTGTCTTGCCTGCCGACTTCTTGCCTTTTGCCGTTGCCGTCGTCATTGCTCGTTGACTCCTGTTCCAGTTTTCCGTGCTCTTGCAGGGCGTTCCCTAAATTCTTTTCGATACAACCAATTCAAATACAGCAACTTTGTGCGAACGGATTGCTCATGTTGGCAGTTGAATCCCAATCATCTTATTTCGCCCCTTCAGGGCTCAGCGATCCGGAGTCTTGTCAACCCAGGGTGTTGCCCTGGGCTATCATATTTTGCCCTTTCAGGGCTTACATCTGCCGGTTGACTCATCAAACATAACATGCCATTTTTTTAATGCCGGTAAAATCATTCAGCCCCAAAGGGGCGTAATATTACAGCCCAGGGCGAAGCCCTGGGAACCGATCGCCCCAACATTCAAGCCCTGAAGGGGCGTAATAAAAACCTGCGGTTTGTTTCCAAAACAACCTGTCTCAGTAAAACAAGCCAACACGACTCTAACGAATCAGATAATGATACCCGCCGGCGGCGGGCGAGGCAAACATTTTGGGGATGTCCGGCGAATTCGTCAGAGTCAGAGCCGGCTGGATGTGTTTGTAATTTAATGAAAAATCGTGCGGAAAATCCCGGTCTGCCAGGGCATTCGCCCGATGCGGCCGGCCAATCCGGCGAAGATTCTGCAAAAAAAACCGGAATTCCCTTAAGGCCCGGCGAAGGTTTTTTTGGAGATGTCCCGCCGGTTCTGAAAAACAATCAACAGCCTGCCCTCCGCGTCTTCATCGACGGCCCCGTAGTCGAGGCGTTCGCAACCGACCGTGCCTGCATGACATACCTAATGGCCGCCGACAGGCCAGACGCCGGCGGATTGGCTGTGCTTGCCGAAGGAAACCCTGTTATAATTAAGACAGCGGATGTTTGGGAAATATCTTCCCTTTGAAAATTGAGTTGCCCAACTGCAGGCCGACAATAGATAAGACGGTAATCCGCGGCCTGACCGCGGAATTTGCGCATTCGGCGTTCGGCAAAGGAATTGAATGAGAAGATGCCTGGTCTACATAGCCCTTGGCAGCAATCGCGGAGACCGCCGGCGGTATCTCCAGGGCGCCATGCAGGTTCTCAACGTGCGGACCGGCACGAAGGTGCTGAAGATATCCGACCTGATCGAGACCCAGCCGGTCGGCGGGCCGCCGGGCCAGGAACCGTTCCTCAACGGTGCGGCCGAGATTCAGACCACGCTGTCGCCGGCGGACCTGCTTGACGCCCTGCATATGGTCGAGTTCGCCATGGGCCGCGAGCGAGCCGACGAGGTCCGCTGGGGGCCGCGGACCTGCGACCTGGATATCCTGCTGATGGGCAGGCTGGTCCTGAATACCGAGAACCTGGTCATCCCCCACCCGCGAATGCACGAGCGGTTGTTCGTGCTCCAGCCGCTTGCCCAGATAGCCCCCGACGCGTACCACCCCGTCCTCAAAAAGACCGTCTCGCAAATGCTCGCCGAACTCCAAGCCGCACACGTCGTCCATCGCTGACGCAAAAATTTGGGATCATCTATCGGCCTGTTCATCATATGTTGACGCATTCGGTGGCACCCTCAACCGAAGCTGCATCGCAGCGAAGCTTGGGGGTGTTTGCAAACTTCTTTCTTATGAAAACAACCGCCCCCAAGCAAACAGCGATTGGGGGCGCCGGCCGGGCTTCCTGCAGCCGAAAGAACCATCGTCCAGGCACGGCTCTAATCTTTGCAGGGGAGTACGATGTTCCATGGCTGTCCCAATCTTTCAGGAATCTTCGGTGACTCCTGATCTCCTGTGGATATACTATCCGGCAAGGATAGCGTTCACCGGCGAGCCGCTCGACTTTCCCAAATGGACCAGGAAAGATAATGCGGCTGCGATGCCCCGCCATTTGTTGTCGCCGGCCGTCCTGTTACGCAAGGAGCATCATGTACGTCTACCTGGTCTACGTTGGCGATGATGATTACTGGAGATTGCTGCCTGCGCACCTGAACCGCTCGGCGCCTGACAACGGGCGCATCAAAGCCCTGGCGTTTCCTCCTCTGGGCATCCAGACGCTCGCCCCGGTCCTGCGTCAGCGCGGGCACCAGGTGCGGATGTTTGACACGTGCCATCCCGGGATGAAGGCCCAGCACATCGCCGAGGCCGCGAAGCTGGAGAAGCCCGGCGTGATCGGGCTGTCGTCCCTCTCGACGACAACATACCCTACGGTCAAGAGCCTGGCCGCGCGGCTCAAGGCGGAACTGCCGGGCATTCGCATCATATTGGGCGGGCCGTTCGCCACGACCTGCGCAGACCGCATACTGCGGGATTGCCGCGACATCGACTGCGTGGGGCTGGGCGAAGGTGAAGAACTTCTGCCCGACTATCTGGCCAACATCAACGCCCCCGGCGATGTGGCCGGGCTGGTCTGGCGCCGAGGCGATGAAATCATCCGGAACTCGCCCCGTCCGCTCATCGAGGATCTGGACAAGTATCCCTACCCCGATCGCGAGAGCCTCCCGATCGACTACATCGAGTCGCTGCCCCTGGACATGCCTGCGCCCATGTCCCTCGACAAGTTCTGCACGATGCAGACCTCGCGGGGATGCCCGCACGAGTGCGTCTGCTGCGATATCCCGCTTCTGTCGGACCGCAAGTGGCGATGCCGTTCCGCCGAGCATGTCCTGGGGGAGATGCAGCAGCTCCACGACATGGGGTATCGCGCGATCACCCTGACCGACGACCAGTTCCTGATCAACCGGAAGCGCATCACCGCAATCTGCGACGGCATCGTCCAGCGCAAGCTGGCCTTGCGCTGGGGCTGCCAGGGGCGAGTGGACTCCGCCGCGGTCGATCAATTTTCAGCGATGAAGAAGGCCGGATGCGACATGATAGCGTTCGGCGTGGAGTCCGGGGTGCAGAAGACCCTGGATCGTCTCCACAAGCGTCAGACGCTCGAACAGGTCGAGCACGCCGTGCGCGAGGCGAAGCGACATGGAATCCGGCGGATACACGGGTTCTTCATCATCGGATGCCCGGACGAAAGCCCGCGGGACATCAGGGCGAGCTTCCGTTTCGCGGCCCGCCTGCAGATCGACACGTTCGGCTTCAACCGCCTGTGCGTCTACCGGGGAACGCCTTTATGGAAGGAGTACGTCGAGCGCGGGATCCTTGACGACGATCGGGACTGGCACAAATGGTTCAAGTGCTCAGACATCGACCCGACCGTCCTGCCGGGCGCCGAGGTGAACCGTCTGAGGACGAAGGGTTATGCGATGCTGTTCGCGCAGCGCATCCTGAAACGCCCCATCCGGACCTGCCGGCTCCTGCGCTCCTTCAGCCGGGGCATGGGGCTGGGCGGTCTGGTCGGATTCCTCTGCACTCCGTTCCGCAGGCGGAAATCCAGCCGCAAACCCGAACTGCCGGCCGCGATGATTGAACAGGGACTCGACGCGCCCATAAGGGCGTAGTGTAGCGAAGCCGGAAGATTTGTGGCACGGGCGTCTCGCCCGTGTGTTCCACGACCGTCCCGGTCGTGGCTTTGGCCGTCTACCGTGGCAAAAGCGGTAAAGTCGTTCAGCCCCAAAGGGGCGCAATATTACAGCCCAGGGCAACGCCCTGGGAAAAACAACCACAAAACATTCAAGCCCTGAAAGGGCGCAATAAATTTCCCGGTTTGTCCGCAACGGCGATGTGAATCGACCCGGACCATCGGCCGGGGCGTTCCAAGATTCTGGCCTCGTCTGCCGTGGCGCGAGCGAAAATTTTGGACAATGTTGAATGACGACTCTTCCCCGGGTTCCGCTTCGTCCGCCTGACGGCGGACTTCGCTACACGCCGGGGCTACAAACATGCCGCTCCTGACGGAGCTGGACATCAATCGACCAACAATGATAGCGCGTACAAAAACGGATCTGGGTAGCACATCAGGTGGCATGTAATACCAGTTTTACTTGAAAACAGCCGATAATTTTGTCGCAACAATTTAATAATACAAGAGTTACGTGTTTAACATTGTCTGTTTCTAACTAAATCTGGTATAAGTATATGTATCAAAGTGCCGTAGGCACGACATGTTTATAGAATCCGACGGTCCCCAAAAGCAAGCCCCACCGGGGCGACACATTTGTATCAGAACGGCAGGAATCGAAATATCCTTGCCAATAAAATCATTCTTTCTCACTGCACCGCAGTTTTCGGCCCGGCCGTTGGCGATACGTTAACTCCGCCGGCCGCTGGCGATATGTTCGCTCCACCCGGCCTCGTCGTCGCGGATTTGAGTTTTAACATAGCTTGATCATAAACATATTCGTCGATAAGGCCCTTTTGTTTTGCCAATTCTATAGGCTTAATAGCTATAGGATCTTCGAATTCACCTAAAGCTGTAGCCGCTTCGCATCTAACTTGGTAATCATAATCTTTCTGCAATGCTGTTATCAGAGGATCAACCATTCTTTTATCCTTCAGTTTTTTAAGGGCCCAAAGCGAATTTAAACGTGCATAACTATCATCACTCTTCAATAAAACTTGTATCAGAGGGTCAACTGCTCTTGAATCGCCAATCTCCCGAATCCAAAAGGCTGTTTTTCCAGGAATAGCTAAATTTTTCTCTTGCAGAAGATAGATAAGGCCAGGAGTTGCGGCATTTCCTATTTTCTTCAATTTCATATCGACAATGTCTCTTTCTTTATAGAAAGCCGGATAGTCTCTGGGTCTGGGTTTTGTTGGCAACAGAAATTCAAAATTCCAATCCAGCAAGCACAATTCAGTTTTTGTATATGGGCCATAGGATCCTATTATGGCATTGTCCAATCTGGCTATCTCATAAACCAATTCACAGACTTTGCGATCAATTGGGGTTAATTTGACTTTTGCGATTGTTTCAACAATGACCGGTTCCGCTTTTGGATAACTTTGTTTTGTCCGTTCCAAATCAACAATCGCACTTTCATCACCGATTTTGCCAAGAGTCATTATCGCATAAGGGGGGTAGACGGTTAGCTCCCCCTATCGCAACAGACTGTGGTTTTACCAGTCATATCCGTCGGTAAGGTCTGCGTCGGTTACAGGACCTGTAACGACTACTTGTTCGAGAAGCCGAGCAGATCAGTCGGCCTCGC
>JACRIL010000155.1 GCA_016235825.1 Planctomycetota bacterium | reverse complement strand
GGGGTTGAACAGAAGTATTTGAGTTCGATCCATCGATGTCGTAGCCCATCGTCTCATGCTGTTCTCCTTGACGGGCACGATTATACCATGCCTGTCAAGATGGCAATTCGCGTGCCAACTAAATCGACAAGCCCTGAAGGTGGGGGCAGGGCGAGGATATTTTCTCCCCCCTGATGGATAAATATTTCGCCGGAGACCATTGGTTTGGGCGGATGGTGGTTTTTGGCACGTCTGCCGGTGGCGGGGCCGGGAAATTGGAACTTCATTGAATGGGATTTTCCCCGGGTTTCGCTTCGTCCGCCTGCCGGCGGACTGCGCTTCACCCGGGGCTACTATCTTTCGGCCCTGCGGGCCTCTAATTAGGCGGCGATGAATCTGCAAGGTATCAGTGTCCTTCTTAAAATTCATGCGATGAAACAAAACCTGAACAATAATCCTTCGGCCAGCCTCAATCCAACCTGACAACTTCGTTCTCCGCCGCCGACTTGAAGATTGCCTCGGCGACCGTCATGACCTTCAGGCCCCAGTTGACGTCGGCCACGGGTTCGGCGCCTTTCTCGATGCAATCCAGAAAATGTCCGCGGAGGTCGAACTTCGGTTCCAGCGCAACCTCCGTGCGGTCCTTGACGCCGGGAATGGCGTGGTAAATCTTGCCGCCCCATTCGTCGGTGTAGGCTGCGCCTTTATCGCCGTACAGGCCGCGGAAATAGTTGGCCGCCGCCGAATGCCAGCTTCCCTCGTGCGATCCGACCGCGCCGCTATCGAACATAAGCGTGAACCAGATATAATCGTTGCGTCGCGGCCCTGCCGGTTCCTCGGCCCGCATCTGGGCGAATACGCCCTTGACCGGCCCTCCGACGGCCATCATCCAGTCCAGTTCGTGGACGTTTATCTCCAGCATGATCCCGCCGGATTTTGAATGATCGGCCCGCCAACCCCTTGCGCCGCTGAAATTCGAGTAAGTAAGCCGGCGGGACCAGACCGAAATGAGCCGGCCGATCTTCCCGTCGCTGATCATCTTCATGGCCGTCTGGATCGTCGGATCGAACCGGACGGAGAATCCGACCGCCGATTTGACCCCGGCCTTGTTGATCGCCTCGGCGATCTGCCTGGCCTCGTCGCCCGTTACGCCCATGGGCTTTTCGCAGTAGACGTGCCGGCCGGCCCTGGCGCTTTCCACGGCGTGCTGAAGATGCAAAAAATTCGGCGACGAGATGACGACGGCATCGACGTCGCCGAGGAATTCGGTGAAGTCGCGGCAGGACTTCGTCGAGCATTCCGAGGCGACCTTGTCCGCCCGCACCGCGTCCGGATCGGCCACCGCGATGAGCTTTGTGCGAGGGCAACTGCCGTAATACTTCGCATGGCCGGCGGCGTTCGGCCCGGCCCCGATAATCCCTATGCGTATCATCTTTTCAGCTCCTGCGTGCCTTGAACGTGTACTGCCCGGCGCCGACCTCGAAAATCGCAGCGCCATCCCGGAAACCCGCCGGGCGGACCGCCTCGGCCTGGTCGGCCGGCCGGTCCGATTCGCTCACCGAAGCGGCATCGACGGTCGGCACATGGACCGTCGCCGTGGCGTTCGGCGGAATTTTTACTCGCAGTCCGATCATCTGACCTTCCAGCCACCAGCAGCTTTCGATCAGGCCGTGCATCGACATAAGCGAGGCCTTGGCGTAATTCAGTTCGCCGCCCGGCCTCGGGTGAATGATTATGTGCTTGTAGCCGGGCCTGTCGGGATCGGCGTCTATCCCCGCGACCGTCGAATACAGCCACGCGCCGATCGCACCGTAGGCGTAGTGGTTGAACGAATTCATGCCGGGGTTCTGGAAACCCTTGTCATGCGTCCAGCCGTCCCATCGCTCCCAGATGGTCGTCGCGCCCTGCGTAACCGCGTAGAGCCAGCTCGGCCAGGTCTTCTGGGATAGCAGGTCGTATGCCACGTCCGGTTTGCCGAATCGGCTGAGCACCGGATTGAGATACGACGAGCCGACGAATCCGCACGACAGGTGATTGCCGCGTTTGCGAATGTCCTTGACCAGTTCTTCGACCGCCGCCGGCCTTAGCTCTTCCGGCAGCAGGTCAAAATGCAGGGCGAGCACATAAGCCGTCTGCGTCATCGCCGCCACAAGTCCGGCGGGCGTAACAAACCGATTGATAAACGCCCGGCGGACGTTCTGGAACAGGCCTTCGTATTTCGCGGCGTCGCCGCCGCGGCCAAGCGCGCGGGCGATGCGTTCCATCAGTCGCGTGCTGTAGGCCAGAAAGGCCGTGCCGATCAGGTCCTTTGGCGTGCCGCCGAACCTGTTGTCGCTGCCGTCCATCGCCAGCCAGTCGCCGAAGCCGCACCAGTCGTACCCGTCGTAGGCCCGGATGAAATCGCGGCTCTTGCGCTGGTGGAGGTCGTCGGTGAATTTTTTCAGCGAATCGTAATGGCGTTCGAGCAGCCGGGCGTCGCCGTAGCGTTGGTAGATTGTCCACGGGCAGATGATGGCCGCGTCGGCCCAGGCGGGTCCGCCGTCGCCGGCCTGCCTGGCCGGATCGGGTATGACCATTGAAATCTGCCCTTCGCCCCGCGACTGATTGTCGGCGATGTCGTCCTGCCACTTGGTGAAAAACGCCGCCACGTCCATATTGTGGCAGGCGGTGCGGATGAAGACCTGGGCGTCGCCCGTCCACCCCAGCCGCTCGTCGCGCTGAGGGCAGTCGGTGGGCACTTCCAGGAAGTTGCCCTTCTGGCCCCAGATTATATTGTGCTGAAGCTGGTTGAGCAGTTTGTCGGAACACTCGAAGCTGCCGGTAACCGGCGTGTCAGAATGGAGGATGACGCCCGTTATGGCGTCAGCCGTCGGCTCGCCGGGGAATCCGACGAGTTCGACGTAGCGAAATCCGTGAAACGTGAATGTCGGTTCATAGATTTCCTCGCCATGCCCCTTGAGCGTGTAATGATCCGTGGCCTTTGCGGCCCGGAGATTTGCAGAATAGATCGAACCGTCAGGGTTGAGCATCTCGACGTGGCGTATCGTGACGGTCGTGCCGGCGGGTCCGCTGACCTTGAGTCTGACCCGCCCGACCATGTTCTGGCCCATGTCAACTATCCAATTGTGCCAGTGTTTGACCGGCTTGGCCGGCCTGATCTCGTTGACCCTGCGGACCGGCTGGCTGCACGAGGCGACCAGGCGCGCGGCCGGCGGGTCGAACCACCTCACCTGCCGCCAGGACGAGTCGTCGAAACCGGGCATGTTCCAGTCGGGAATCTCCAGCCGGGCGTCGTAGCTCTCGCCCATCAGCATGTCCGATTCCAGCAGCGGCCCGGCCGAGGTCTTCCACGAGCCGTCGGTCCGGACGAACGCCGAAGACTCGTCGTGAAAATCGACCATCAACTGGGCCAGCAGTTTCGGCCTGTCGCCCCATGTCTGCCGCCGCCCGGTATAACCGACAAATCCGCAATACCACCCGTCGCCCAGGATCGCGCCGATGGTGTTTTGGCCCTCGTTGAGCAGGCCTGTAACGTCGTAGACCTGATACTGAAGCCGCTTGTCATAGTCCGTCCAGCCGGGGCGGAAAACGCCGTCGCCGACGGCCCGGCCGTTGATGAAACACTCGTACAGGCCCAGCGCCGTTATGTACAGCCGGGCGCGGGCGACAGGTTTGTCGAGATGGAAACCCTTGCGAAGATATGGGCACGGGCTGGTCGTGTTCTGCCCGCCGGCCATCTCCGAGCCGATCCAGTGCGCCTGCCACTCGCTTGGGTCGAGCAACCCGGTCTCCCAGAAGGCCTGCTGGCTCCAGTCGGAAGGCTGATCGTTGACGTCCCACGTGCGGATCTTCCAGAAGTATCGCTGGCGGCTTTTGAGGACCGGCCCGGCGTACGGAACGTGGATCGACCGGTCGCCGGCAACCTTGCCGCTGTCCCACAGCGGCGGAATTTCCACGCCCATTTTGCCGGAGTGAAGGCTGACGACGATCTGGTGCGCGGTCTGCCGGGCGCCGCGCCGCTCGTCGTTCACCAGCCAGGAGAGCCGCGGCTGTTGAACATCGATCCCGATCGGGTTGACAAGATACTCGCATCGCAGATTGGTCGGCGCACCCAGGTTCGCCATGTCGATCTCCAGTGAATGTTGAATTCATGCCGGCATAAATGCATATTGTCGGCGTCGCAAAATACCACGGCTTGCAAGCAAGCTGTGGCGCCCGCAAACCGACACTTGCCGGTCCGTCAATCAGGAATATTCAATTTCGATGTTTCGCAGGACCGGCCCGTCGGCGTCGAAGTCGGCGTAGAGCGAATTTTCGACCTTGCCGGCGGCGAAGGAGGCGTCCTTATTGTCGATCTTCACGGCCTTGACCGACGAAACGCCCGCCGGCAGGAGAATATGGCAGCGGCACTTGTCGCCGCTGGCGGTAAGGGCCATGCTGATCTTTTTGGCCTTGCGGTCGAGCTTGTAGTCGTAAGCGACGTAGCCGTCGCTTGCCGGGTACGTGATGGACGATTTGACGCTGTCAACCCCGGCGGCCGGCCATCGCGGCGCCAGCAGCACGCGGTCGAACGCGACGCCTGTGTCCTTCACGCCGGCCAGTCCTTCGACAAGGGCGTACACCACGGCCGCCGCGCCCCAGTTGTCGGGAATGCCGAACGAGACCGGATCGACCGGGAACCAGGCCGGCTTGTCGGACAGCGTAATGCCCGCAACCATCCAGAATCCGCCGGCCGGCTGGCACTCGAGCACGATTTTGCCGATGGCCTTATCGGGGCATGGGTTATTGAGCCCGAACGCGACCAGCCCGATATTGTTCGCCAGGACGTTCTTTCCCCGCCATGCCACCGCGCAGCGGTCGCCGCCCCTGTGGCGGGCGCCCACGGACGGGCTCCACCACCCGCAGATGTGCTGGCCGGTTATGACATCCTGACAGAACCGCTGGCCGTCCTGATATTCCATGATGATCCTGCCGGCGCACACCGAGGGAAGCGCCGATGCCGCGTGCAGGAAATAAATTGACGCGGCTTTCCGCGAGACGGGAATTTCCGCCCGCTGGCAGTAGCCCTTTTGGGTGGAAAGGCCGATGCATGCCCGCCTGCCGTTTGAGGCCGGATCGATTACGCCGAACTCGATGCCCGCGATCGTCTGTCGGCCGGTGGGCATCTCGTGCAGGTCGTTGTCGCCCTCGCCGGTCCAGCCGGGCACGCCCGCGGCGCCGGCGCCGCAGAAGTCGGCGTTGGCCTGGGCCTTCAGGTCCACGGGCTGGAACGTCCGCTGCGGGGCCGGCGGAATCGAGCCGGTGTATGAACAATGCAGATGTCCGCAGGTCGACTGGCCCAGCGACAGCATTCTGCGGAGTATTTCCACGCCGTATTCCTCGAATCCGTTCTCAAACGCCCCGTGCGCCAGTTCGCCGGCCACTATCGGCGTTACGCTCGAATTCATGTACTGCCACTTGCTGTTGTGGCCGCCGTAGCCTTTCTCGAAAGGCGGGAAGATCGTGTACCATTCGCCCGGCGAGCCTGCCGGCAGGCGGTTCCTGATGTCAAGATAGGTCTTGATTATCGCGACGCACTGCTCGTGCGTCAGGCCGCGATTCACAGAGTAGGCGTTGGAGAGGGAGACCTGCGATTTTTCGTCGACGCCCAGGTCGCGTTTGATGTTCGGGTCTTCAGGCACCTGATGCGTGTAGAATTTTCCGTTCCATGCCAGTTTGTCGAGCCGCTGCTTCATCTGGTCTGCCCGTTCGAGATATTTTTTCGCCTCCTTGTCGCGTCCGACCTGCTGGAGCATCTCGGCCAGGTATCTGCATCCGGCGATGTACCCGGTGTTGTCGCCGTACATGACGCCGAACCGCGTGTGCCCGACGCGGATCGCCATGGCGTCTCCGAAGACCTGCATCTGGCGGTTGCCGGCCGCGCCGAGTTTGGCGTCCTCGTCGTTCTGGAAATCCCACGTGTCGATGGTGTAGCCGCGCTTGAGAAGCTGGTATTTCTCGGACCAGCGGTACGGGCTGGTAACGCTGTATTCCATCGCTTTGATGGCCGAATCGAGGCACGAGCTCATCCACGCGTCGTCGCCGACGGCCTTCCAGGTGTAATAAATCCCCTCGATGTACAGATATTCCACGTCGTTCTCGACGGGGATCCGCTTGAAGTCGGCCGTCCCGTCCTCGAAGACCTGTATGAACCCGTCGTAGCCGAACCGCAATTCGTCCAGGCCGGGATTGTTGTTCCGCGGGTGGTTGTTGTCCCAGATCATGCCGTCGGGCTTCTGGCTGAGGCGGTAAAGGTCGATCGAGCCGGTCAGGTCGATTCCGTAGAAATATTTCATCCCCTTGAGCGTGTGGACGTGGTCCCTCAGCCAGCAGACGAAGTACCGGTATATCCTGTTCCGCCAGATTGTCATGCTGCCCTCGCCGAAACGCAGCATGGTCGCCAGCAGCAGGCGCATCAGGTCGCTGAACTGGCCGCCCTGGTCCTGGATGGCCGTCTGAGCGCGGACGCGGAACCGCAGGGTTTCCAGGGCCTTTCCGGCCCCATCTGCGACAACCGCGGCGTGCCAGCCCAGGGCGCCGCCGACCGTGAAGCTCACAGCCCGGCCCGCCGGGGCGCGGAAATATTCCCGCCCCAGCGCGTCGCTGACCGTCAGCGTCCCTTTCTCGGCCCCGACGATTGTAATGGTTTCCAGAGGCTCGATCTGCTGGCCCGGCATCTTGTCCTGCAATTTCAGCATGGCAAGGCTCCTTTGAAAAAACGATGGAAATGCGAATGCAACGGAGTTTCTATGGTATCAGCCTGCCGCCCAATGTCAAGTTTTCAGGCGGAGCCGTGCCGGCGGAGGAAATGTAAAACAGGCTGCCCGAACGCCCTGCCAGGCGGACGGTGATGTCGTCCCGCTGTCTGCCTATCGGCTTGCGGTTGTCCGGCCCCCACTCGAAAACGTCCGCCTCGCGAAGGCCGATCAGGTCTGACAGGCTGTACGATGCCGTGCAATTATCGGCCGTCGGATTCAGTATGTAAACGGCCCACGAATCGAGCTGTTCGTATCTCCGGACGGCAACAAGGAGTTTTGAGCCGTCGCCCCAGAACGGCAGGCGGGCGGTGTTGTGCTCATCGGCCGGCTGGAGGAAACGCCACAACGCCAGCCTGTCCGGCGGCAATTTGTGGAACATGTCCGACGTATTGACGCTGCAGCCGAGAATCCCTTCCCACAAGGCAAGGGCGCGGATCTGCGGGTCGGCCAGTTCGACGTACCGGTCGCGCAGGTAAGTTACGTCCGGGTCGTTCTGCCACCAGACGTTGTTGAAATACTGGCCGATGTAACTTTCATTTATCATGTTGCCGGTCGAACCCTCGGACCATGTCGGCCCCAGGTCGTTGGCGATGCGCGCCCCGTCGGCAAAGCCCAGGAACGGCGCGTAGGGCGCGATGCACGCAAGCCAGTAGCTGTCGGGGTCGATCTCGTCGCGGATTATCTGGAGCACCCGCCTGTAATGCTGCACGGAGGTCTTCGATAGGTCGTGTCTGCGGATTTTTGCGGTGTCCTTGAGGCCCCAGTCCATGAAATCGGTCTTGTAAAAAGTCGCGCCCCACTGCCGCAGCGTGCGGAAGACCTTCCGGAGATACTCGACTGCGTCGGGATGGCTGGCATCCAACGCGTATGTTTCCTCTTCGGTATGGCCGGGAATGCCCTGGGCATGATATTTTGTCCAGAGCGGTTCTGGCCGGCCCTCGTGGTCGCGAATCACCCAGTCGGGGTGTTCTTTGTAAAGCCTGCCGCGGTTGGCGACCATGAACGGCCCCACCCAGACGCCGGCCTTGTATCCTCGCCGGGTTATTTCCTTGAACGCGGCCTCCATTCCGCCCGGCCATATCTCGCGGGGTTCCAGCCAGTCGCCCAGCCAGGGACAATATCCGGCGTCGATCTGGATCGCCTGGATCGGGATGTGGGGATTGATCTTGTCCAGCCCGTCGAGCAGTTCCATCAGGTCGGCGTATCCGAAGCTCGGCCCACGGTCGTACCACGAGCAGTAGTGATAGCATGGGGGATTGTGAGTGCGGGCCTTCATCTCAACGGCGATCCGCCCGGCCGTCGAGTGCATCGCGTCCCAGGGGGTTTCGGCGTCCTGCAAATAAAGGTTTGGCAATTCAAGCTGGCCGGAGTCTATCGGGATGTTCTCCGTCGAAAAACCGGCCTCGAGGATGAAATATTCCCGCTCCAGGTGGCGGTTGATAAGTCCGCGCCGCCACTGGCGGTTGAATAGCGTCGTCCGCTGGAGGAAGTCTCGATGGTCGCGTGCGGCGATGGCTAACGTCGATCTGTCGGCCGCCGTCAAGGCCGAGACCAGGTAGCTCTCGTGCGACCAGAAGTCTTTCAGCCCGGCCAGTTCCACAAATCCGCTCGGACCGGAGAACCCCAGCCCCTGCCTGAAAAATTTCGCCGCGCCCAGCACCTGGCCGGCCAGCGGCTGGACAAAAAACGGCGCCCGCTTCATGCCCCGCAGCAGGCAGCCCAGCGACAGGGTTTCGCCGTCCTGGCCGAACTGAAGGGTCATTGCACCTTCGGCCAGGCGATACGTAACCTCGATGAAATCCTCGCGGCGGTCGATATGAACCGACATCGCCCGGACGGCCAGACCGTCGATGGCCGGATAGCAGTTGACCACGCTCAGCGGACCGGCGTTAACGTCAAACGATCCGTCGGGCCTCACCGTCCATGCGAGTTTCATATCGAACTCCTGAAGGGCAATTTGTTGACGCGGAATGGGGGAATAGTCTTACCGTTCGCCCGCCGGATTTCAAGCGTTAAAATACGCCGTATTGCCACGGGTTTGGCGCCTTCCAGCGGCGGTGCCACTGTCCTACGATGAGCCGATAGGCGAATCGGAGGGCAGTGCACGGCTGATTCTGACGTGGACCGGTTCGTCTTGTATATAACAACACACTGTCCTCCGCATCGCGTAAACGCTCCGCGTAGGGCAGTGGCACCAGTCAAAGGCCCTGGGCTATACCTCCTTCGCTTGCGTTTCGGAGGGCGAAGGCTCGCAAGCGGGCCTCAGGCATCGCATGCCGCTGGCCGCGATCGAAATATTTTACAGGACATGGATACCTTGCAGATTCCATGTTGCCGCAGTCAAGGCCGGCAGAATGTAGCCCCGGTGTGGAGCGAAGTCCGCCGTCAGGCGGACGTAGCGGAACCCGGGGAAGCGTTGACATTTAATGGTTTCCAAATATTCGCTCCCGCCACTGGCAGATGAGGCCAAAATCCAAGAATGCCCGGCCAATGTTCGCGATTGAGGCACGGGGCCGTTGCGGGAAAACAGCCAAAACCACCGGCCTATTTGTCCGGCTCGCGCATTAGCGCGCCGTAAGGCGGCTTGTCGATCCGCAGTATTGGCTGGGAACCAATGTGAACAGCATTATGGTAGCCAAAATTGACCTGAGATAAAATAAGTGCATCTCCATTCGAGGATTTCACGGTGATCTCGGCGAGGGTATCCCTGTTCGGAGATGTCGGCCCGAAAACGTTTATGCTATACACGCCCTTGACGGTTTGTTCCGTTCCATTCTGAACAAATATTACGACGGCCGATCCATCGGGTGCCAGGCTCAGATGTTTAATGTGATTTCCGGGATACTCATATGCCGAAATCCATTCGCCAACCAGGGCAGCTTTGAATGCTGTTTCGTCCAGATTGCAGGCGAGCACCGGGCGGCCCTTTTGGTCGGTCGCGGGGCGCGTTGCGGGAGCGGAATTGCCGGAAAGAGAATCGCCTGCCGCGCAGCCGGCCTGAAACACGGGCATAAATAGTGCGATCACTGCTGCCGCTCTGAAAAACATGTATATCTCCTTCTTCAAAACTCCGTTTCCCATTATATCTAAATCCCTTCAAAACCGGACAACAATATACGGCTGCACTTCATCCCACATTACAACTCACTGTCCTCCGCGTAGGGCAGTGGCGCCGTAGCTGGCTGGCGGGCCTTCGAGGGATTGGCGGATGTCCGCGTCGCTGAGGCGGAAGATCAGGATGGAATGTCCGACCTGGCCGTCGCACGGGCGGGTTCGCAGGAACGCGCACAGCCGGCTGAAACGGAGGGCGGCGTAGCTCTGCCAGGCCTCGGCGATTCGCGGCTGCCGGAGCATCTGGCGCTGCTGGTCGGGCGGGGCGCGGAGCAGCGGCGCCAGCGCCGCCGCGGATTTCTGGTAAAGTTCCTCGAGCCTGGGCGTCCAGGGCCCGGCAGTGCCGCCCGCAACGGCCTGCATGAGGCACGTCGCGCTGATGCAGTAAATCCCACTGGCCAGCGGGCGCAGATCGGCGGGGCTGCCGGCCAGGTCCGTGTCGAAATATCCCGGCAGGCGCCGCGCCTTGATGCCGTAATAAGTCGGGCTGCTCGTGCCGAAGTAGGAAAGGTAAACATTTTCCCCGCCGGCCTGGGCGCTGCGATCCAGATATTTTTTCAGGCCGGGCAGGTCCTGGCCCCAGTCCAGCGAGCTGTCAACGAGGTGCCGCCAGGCGTTTGAAGGTCCGCCGGCGACGAAATTGAAATAGGCAAGATAGTCCGGCCATATCCACAGACATTCCGCCGCCGCCAGAACCAGCAGGCCGCCCAGGACGTATTTCATCCGCCGCGCGGCCCGCGCGAGCCACCAGCCGGCCGCTCCGGCCAGCACGTACATAGGCGCGTAGGTCGGCAGGATGTGCCGCACGCCGATATTAATGTTGCTGGCGATGGCGGCCGCCCAGTAAATCGCAAGCAGCGCCCAGAACGGAGCGGTGGAATAGATCGCCCCGGCAAAAGATATTTTCCCGTTTCCGGCCGGACTGCCATCCGCGGCGGAACGTCGCCGCCATTTGTACCACGCCGCCGCCGTAGCCAGCAGCAGGATGACAAACGTCTCCGGCGGAGTTTTGACCAGGAAGACATATGGAAAGAATTCCGGCCAGCCCTCGTCGCTGTACCGGCCGTTGAGAAACGCCGAATGATTCTGCGCCCCGTGCATCGCATATCCGAAGCCATACAGATAAGCCTCCGGCAGCAGGCGATGCCGGCGGGCGAACGACACTGTGTCGGCGACGGGGCCGGCGGCCTGATCGACCATGCGGGTGTTGTAGAAACTGTCGCGGCCTGCAACGCCGTCGGCAAAGGCCGAGTAGCGGAATCCGAAGAACGCCCAGATGATCGCCGCCGCGAGGATGACATGGACGACCAGAGCGCCGGCCAACACGCCGGCCTTTGCCAGCCGGCCCGTTATCTGACGCCACAGTCCCGGCAGGGCGATCTCCAGCGGCCTGGCAACAATCAGCCGCAGCACCAGCAGCACCAGCAGCATCGGTGCGGCCAGAACGGCCGACATCTTGGCCAGCAGCAGAAACGCGACGGACCCGCAGCTCGCCAGAAGCGTCCAAATTGTGAGCCTCTGGAGCATCGCCCAGAAGCAGGTTGCGCACAGCATGAAGCCAAGCGAGGCCGTCAGGTCGATGGTCGCCAGCGCCCCGTTTGACAGCATAACCGGACTGAAGGCGTACAGCGACAGCGAGACCAGCCCGCCGGCCGTCCCGAACAGCCGACGCGACCAGCAAAAAACCAGCGCCCCCAGCGCGACGCTCAAAAAGGCGACCATCATCCTGGCTCTCAGCAGCATTTTGTCCGGATCGTTGGGCGACTCGTAAAAAAACTGCTGGCTCAGCAGCGGCAGATGCGAATTGAACCACGCCGGCTGATTTCTGTCCGGAAATTTATAGTCGCCCGCCAGCAGGGGCAAGGCCATTATCCGCTGGGCCAGAAAGCCGCTCTCGGGGTCGAGCCGGAAGTCGCCGGCGAGCCAGTAGCTGTACCCGGCCGTCAGATGAAATCCCTCGTCGAATGTGGCCGACTTGTCCCGCACGGCCGTAACCGCCATCGCCCAGTGCGCCGCCAGCAAAAGAACCACGGCCAGCGCCGGCCCGTATCGTGCCAACAGCCTTCTTGCCGTGGCGGCCTGCGTTGAATTCGGTTCAGCGGCGATCCGCGATGTAGTCGGCGAGGTCTCGTTCACGGGCAACAATATATTCCGCCGGCAGCCCGCATACAAGAAATCGGATGGATTGCGGCATAATCCGCCTGGCGCCAACTATCCTTCGCTGGACAAGTCTTGCCCGCAACAGACCAATGAATCGACCAAGACTATTGGCCGGGGCGTTCGGAGATTCCGGCGCATCTGCCAGTGGCGCGAGTAAAAATTTGGAAACTTGTTTAATGACAACTTTTCCCCGGGTTCCGCTTCGTCCGCCTAGACGGCGGACTCCGCTCCACCGCGGGGCTACTCTCTTCCGGCCCTGCGGGCCTCAACCACGGCGACGCTGAATTCGCAAGGTAGTATTGTCAAGGACACCCACCAGGGCATACATTCATCATATCGCCCCGGCTGGCGGAAAATATGTGAAGGACGGCGTATATCGGTCTTTTTTGCGATGTGCCGTTCTCCAAGAGGGGCAAAAATATTTCCACAATCGGCCCAACCTTGCCTGGCGGGGGATGTCTGTCCTGATGTCATGAGAATGACGAAGGAGAACGGGACAAAAAGACAGACAAGGCGGTTCGGCTCATATCCGAAGATGCGATCTCCTGGTGCCGAACAGTGATAAGGATGGAGCCGGTGATGTGTGCAGCGCCCCGAAATGCGTAGGCCGGGCCGCCGGTGTTCCTGCTGTCCCGTTCTCCTTCCGCAATTTTGAACCTTTAAAAGGAAAGAGCGATGAAAGCATATAAAACGACAGTTCCGATTCTTTTAATCGCGGCCTTTGCCGCGTGCTGGAATATTGCCGAAAGCGGCGGGGCCCGGGCTGAGGGGTCCGCAAGTTCCGCCGCGACGGCCGCGGCCAGCCAGCCGGCCTCGGCGACAAGTCAGCCGATCGGCACGGCCCCGGCCGAGGGAAAAGCCGCAAAGCTGCTCGCCGTCGTAGGCCGGGACGCCGAGCCGCTGATGGAGAAAATCGACGGCGGGATGATCGACTGGGCCAACGGGCAGGTGCTGGCGGTCGGCACATGCAAGGTCAACGGCCCCGACCAGTCTGATGTCGCGATGGCCGCCAGGGGCGCGACGCTGGTGGCCGCCCGCAACGCCGCGCTGATGCTGGCGGGCCTGAAAGTGGACAAAAACGGCAGGTTCGAGCAGGTCGAGTCCGGCCAGGTCAACGTCGACGCCGTGCTGAAAAATTATCGCGCCGACGAGCCGGTTCATGACAAGAACAATAAAACGGTCAGCGTGAGCATCCGCCTGCCGATCTACGGCGCCGGCGGACTGGTTCGCGTGAACGGCGCCGCGGCAGGATGCGTCAAATGGAACTGGCAGGATCACAAGCCCGCCGCGGCGGCCCCGATCCTGATAATCATAGATGCCCGCGAGTGCGGTGTGGCACCAGGCGTCCGGACGGTCGTCGTCGCCGCCTCGGGCAAGGTCTTGCTGGATGCCGGCGAACTGGCGGGCGGGCGCGAGGGGCCGGCCGTTATTTTCGCCAGGGCCGGGCAGGACGGCAAAGAGCTTGTAATCCGTTCGCAAGATGTGATTGTGATAAAGGCCCGGAGGGACGATGGCCGGCAGAAATGTTCCATTGTGCTGAGTGATGAACAGGTGCAGAAATTGCCCGCCCAGGCGAAAGACCTGATGATTGAGGGCAAGGTTGTGATTGTGTCGGAATCCGTCGGAGGGAAATGAAGTCAAAAACTGAAAGGGCATGCAGAAAAAAGGATGGAAGCGGAACGGGCCGGACGATTTGCGTACCGGCCCGTTTCCTTATTTTGCGCCCGATTGGGCGAGCTTTTCCCTTGCGACCTTCGCCGCGGCGGAATCCGGGAACAGCCTGACAACCTCGGCGTAGATTCGCTGCTTTTCGGCCGGTTCGCTGGTTTCGCCCGCCCGCAGCAGCATGAGAATCGCCTGCGTCTCGAACCTGGTCCGGTCGTCGGTGCGGCCGGCTGGCGTTTCCTGCTTGGCGATGAAGCCGGCCAACTCCTTGTTTTCGACGGTCAGATACTTGAGATTGGCGTAGTTGCCGGCGGCGCTTGTGGCCAGCGAGAACTGAAACTGCGCGTCGGGCGGCAGCTCGATGCGATAAACCTGCATCACCGGCGAGCCGTCTTCCTTGAAGGGCGTCAGGCCGTACCGCCATCCCTCTCGCCCGATCCGGCCCGGCATGCGGCGAAGCGTAATTTCCGGGTTGTCCTGGGTCTGCACGGTCATGACCAGCCAGACCTGCCCGCCCGTGCATGCCTGTTTGAAGTTTTTGGCCTGATCCACGCCGTTGAAGCCGGTTACTTCCACGCGGGTGGACCTCAGCTTCGCCTCCAGGCCCTTGTCCGGATCGACCGAAATTCCCGGCTGGTCCGGCTCCATGTATCGGGTAACGACCTCGTTGGACGAGCCGACCGAGACCCGCTGTTCGGGCGTGGCCTCGCGGGTCTTCATCGTGCCGGGCTTGTAATAGAAGCCCGCCGGAGTGATGTTGAACAGCATGTTGTCAATGTCGAATTTGCCGATCTCGGCGTCCATGAGGATGCGGAAGGATTTCACCGGGCGTTCGGCCTGGAGCTTTTTAACGGTGGCATCGTAGACGCTGTCGTATTGCCGCCTGGCGAGCTCCCACTGGCGTTTGATCTGCTCGGCAAGCTGGCTGGCCTTGGGAATGACCTCGTCGTATTCCTTCTTTTTGCGGTCGTATTCGGCCAGGCGCTTGTCGTAATCCAGCTTGGTTTCAAACTCGCCCCGTTCGGCCGGCGGCTCGGGCCTGGACGTGGCGGTCAGGGCCTTGAGACTCCCCTCCATCCGCTCGGCCTCCTGCATCAGCTTGACCACATTGGGGTCCGCCGAGGCGGCGGTCCTGGCCTTGAGCGGAATCTGGGCGGCGTCGTCCTCCTGGAGCGATTTTAGGTCCTGCACAGCCTTGTCCAGCAGGGCCGGGCACTTGTCCGAAGACGCCCCGCGCAGGTCCAGCACGACCTGGACGGCTGAATCCGCCGGTTTCGAGCCAGGGGGCTGAGAAAAAACCGGCAGGACCCCAAAGGCCGTCAGGCCCGCCGCTGCGGCGGCCAACGCGATAATTGTTGCCAGCACAATCCGTTTCATGACTCTCCCTTGCAAAGGCGCCTCGCCTCACGCGGGCGCGGCATCGGCTCTCCTTGCAGACACAACTTTTATCGCCAGTTGAGCTTGTGGTGTCAAGTATTATCTGACTCGTATTGCGGCCCAAACGATTCAGATGCAAGGAAGACCGCACCTATCGGCCGTGGGCCGGCTGCGGCGCCGGCTTTGAGGCCGCGCCGGAGGCGGGGATCGAGGCCGGCCCATCCGGTGCGGGAACGGGGCGAGGGTCTTTCTTGAAGGTTACCAGCAGGCCGAAATGGTCGGACGGGAACATGCTCGCGTCGCCGGGCGTGATCGGCTCGGTCCCGACCAGTTGAACGTCCTGCGGCGTCCAGTAATTCGACCCGACAAAAACCCGGTCGATCCGCCTGCTGGTTTCGCCGTGGTAGGCATATTTTTTTGCCAGGCCGTTGGCCTCCATGTCCCATGTGAAGCCTTTTTCCGAGGGCCTCAGGGCCGGCCAGACGTCGGTGAGGTTTTTCTCCACGGTTTCCTGCTCTGGCTGACCGTCGCCGAAACCCAGATCGCCCACCAGCAGCACGTCATTGGCTTTGGCCTCCTCGAAGAGCGAGTAAAGCGAGCTCAACTGTTTTTTGCGGGCCGCGGCCTTGTCGAGCTTGGGTTCCAGTTTGGTGTTGACGATGACAAGTCCCCTGCTGTTGACGGCCATCTTCGCCGCCAGCGCCAGCGGGGGAGGCCGGTCATTGGGCCAGTCGGGCTCGAAACGGATTTTCAGCACCATCTTGAACTTTGCCCACACGATCAGGCCGGTCGGGGATGTGGCGACGGGTTTGTCCTCATCCTTGAATTTCTGATAGCCTGCCGCCCAGGGTTCCTTGACCATCGCGTCGAGCATCTGGGGCCAGACGCCCTGAAGCGCGATTATGTCGGCGTCGGCCGATCCGATTATCTTCAACAGGCTCGCGAGGCGGGCCTTGCCGTCCGTCTCGTTCATGCGGACGTTCCAGCACAGGACCTTGAGCGTCTTGTTGGGCTCCGGGTCCGGCGGCGGGGGAGTTTGCTGCGAATCCTTGCACGAAACCGCGCACAGGCATCCGGCGGCCATGACCGCCGACATTGCCGCTCTTATTCCGAATTTCACCATTGCGATTCCCGGCGCCAAACGCACTTGTAATCAATCCCTGCTGCCGAACAGACGGAGCAGCATAAGGAAAAGGTTGATGAAATCCAGATACAGGGCCAATGCGCCCACGATGGCGGCCTTCTGCATCAGTTCGCCCGATGAGCTGACCGCAAGACTCATTTCCTTGATCTTCTGGGTGTCGTAGGCGGTCAGGCCGACGAAGATGAACACGCCGGCATATGTTACCAGCCAGTACAGTGCGCTGCTGGCAAGAAACAGGTTCACAACCGAGGCGATAATCAGGCCGACCAGGGCCATGAAAAGGAAGCTGCCCCATCCGCTCAGATCGCGATTTGTCGTGTAACCCCAGAGGCTCATCGCTCCAAACATCGCGGCGCAGACGAAAAACGCCTGGCAGATCACGCCCTGGGTGTAAACCAGGAATACCCAGCCCAAAGTAACGCCGCTGAGAACGGAATAGAGCACGAACAAAACCGTCGCGGAGACCGCTGATATTTTATTGATCGCGGCTGACAGGACAAAAACCATTACGACAGTCGCGATTGCCAGGCCGATCCAGACGCCCGGAGTTCCGTAAATCAACTCCTTCATCGCGGGATTTATAGCCGTGAACAGGGCGGCGACGGCGGTTATCATCATCGCCGCCGTCATCCAGCCGTAGACCTTCACCATAAATGCCCTGGCGACCTGTGCGGCCTGTGAGGCGCCGATCCGGACATCTCGTTTTTGTGCTATTCCATCGTTCATGGCATTCCCTTCCTGGCAGAATTTCCGTTTTTTCCATTCATCAACCGCTCAAGGATACCTTTTTTCCATATGCCTTCGCAAGCATTTTAGGCATATTATCTGCGCTGCGCATTAACCGGAGAAATTGGCGATTAAAAATGTGGAAACAGAATAAACCACGACAGCAGCGACCAGACGCCGAAGATTATGCCCGCCAACCCCAGCGGCACCTGGATTTTTGTGAGCTTTGCCAGAATGGCCTGACCCTTGGCCTGCGCCTCGGGGCTTTTGCTCAGGATGAATTTTGATATCAGGCCGTAGCCCATCAGGAACCCCAGGCCCGCCTCAAGCACGCCCGTCAACAGATATGTCAACCACCATAGCCAGATCGATCCGGGTATAAAACTGGCATATGGTCCCAACAAACTGGCCAATCTGCCAAAAGTCCATAAAGCGTCTATAATCGTCCAGAGGCCCCAGAGGCAGACCACGAATCCGATCCAGCCCTGAAATGGCACGATCTTGTCAATGAGTTCCTTTGCATTGGGCTTTTTGGCCACGATGAACGACGATGCCGCCAGCACGCCCAGCACAATCAGTGCAGCCGCTGAAATGATTGGCATATAATCCCTTTCCGGTTTCTGCGATCGTATTCCAAATGCAAACCCGCCATATTCCGAATATGGCGGGTTCAGTTTCAGACAATTATGATAACACCGGACGGTTCGTCAGTCGATCTTTAAATCCCTGACGTAGTCTTCCAGCTCCTTGCGTTTCTTGTCAAGCTGCAGGCGGTGCTCGGCGATGCCGGCGTTCAGATCGTCAATCTTCTTTTCCGACTCTGCCAGCTTCTTCATCTGCTCCTGGCCCTGCGGGCTGTCCTTGCCGAACGTATCGATGTTCTTGCGGATCCGCTCCTCGCCGTTCGTGATGACCTGGACCTGCCGCTCCATCTCGTTTATCTTCGCCGCAAGCCGTTCCATCTCAACCTTCAGATCGATGGCCTTGGTCAGGGCGTCCTTGACGTTCTTGGGTATCTCGTCGCTGCGGCTGTACGAGGTCAGCGTGCCGACGTCGTAGCTGAGGATCGCTATCCGGTCCAGTATGACCTGT
>JACRIL010000154.1 GCA_016235825.1 Planctomycetota bacterium | reverse complement strand
TGGTGCCGGCCGGATCGTTGTTGGGTATGGCGATCGCTATCTGCGAACCTCCGGCCCGGGGGGTTATCTGGAGCATCGTTACGGCCTTGCCCGCCGCCGTGCCAGGCCTGGTTGCGTTGTACTTGAACACGCCGGCCGTCAACCCGCTGTCCAGCGGCTCGGCGGCTACGGCGATATTCAGCATCCCGAATGCTACTGCCACTGTCGCTACTACAGACGCAACTATTCTTCGTTTCATGGCCCGACTCCTTGTAATTAGTTCAAAATGCTCTGTTGAAAAGCCACACCAATCTGCCTGTGTCGTGAAACAGGCCCCCTAAATCGGGGGCTTGCCAAACAACTCAAGCCCGATGAATCGGGCTGAAAATAGCCTTTCAACAGAGCAAGTCCAAAATTATATCCCGGATGTCGCACAGCCGCTCACGACACAGGCCGTTTTTCAGTAAAAAAGCGTTCCTCAACAGCAAGAAGGCAAACGCGCGGATTCACGCCGCCCGCCAATAAGTGCCTTTTAAACTGTTAAAAGGTTCAGAAAAACCGCTTCTTTGCCAAAACGGCGTCTCCACGTCGTTTGACGCCCATGCCCGCATTTTCCGCATATCATGGCAAACCATTATGATTTAAGCCGCGTCTACTTGCCTGAAACGTCAAAGCAGGCCAGGTCGCCCGTCTCGCTGCGGCAGTATATCCTGCCGCCAGCCAGCACCGGTGAATTCCAACATTGCTTTTTGACGGTCTTGACGGCGTCGGCTACTTTTGCCAGTTCTTTGTAGCCGGCAGGCGAGGCCTCGGCTATCACGAGCGACCCGCCCTCCGTCTGTATCACCATCTTTCCGTCCGCGATGACCAGACCGCCGTGTCCCATTCCTTTCTGGGACCATTTTACCGAACCACTTGCAATGTCCATGCATGTCAGCGCCCCGCCTCCGCCCACTTGCCCGCTGAAACCGTAAAGATGTCCTCCAAACAAGACGGAACTGCTGGTGTGATTGGCCATGTTCTTGTTCTGCCAGACGGCCGACGCATTCCCGGAAATATCGACCAGCGCGCAGCCGGCCCCGTATCCCGACGAGATAAAAATCTTGTCGCCCTTGGCCGGATCGGCGACTATCGGCATCGCGGCGTTCACCTCGTATTTGGTCGTCCAGTCGAACCGCTTGAGTTCCTTGCCCGTGGCCATGTCCAGAATGACCAGCCCGCACGACGGAAAAACCGCCAGCAACTGCTGCTTGCCCTGCGTGAAAGGCATCGGCGAGGAATACCCGGCCCCGCCCAGATCGGTCTTCCAGTTTTGGGCGCCGGTGGCCTTGTTCAGCGACACGACCACGCCGAGATCGACGATCAGCGAGTCGCCGGCCACCAGAGGCGAACCCGAGAAACTCCATTGCGGCGACTTGGCCCCGAATTCCGACGCCTTTTTGTTCCAGACGGGTTTGCCGGTCTTTACGTCCAGGCAGAACAGGTCGCCCCTGTTGCTAATGGTGTAAACATTGCTGCCGTCCACGGCCGGCGTGCAGCGCGGGCCGGGATATCCCCCGCCGCCGGCAGAGCAATCGTAGGAGTGTTTCCATACTTCGTCGCCCGTGTCGGCCTTGAGGCACCAGACGACATCCTTGCCCGACTGGTTGCCCATGGTGAAAACCATGCCGCCGCTTACGGCCATCGCCGAAAATCCCGCGCCGACTTCCTTGTTCCAGAGTTTTTTGGGGCCGCCTGCCGGAACGGTGAATTTTTCGGTTGAGATGCCGTCCATCCCCGCGCCGCGATACCTGGGCCATTCGCCCGCCGCAGCGGCCCCGGCCGGCGACGCCGTGGAGGCCTTCTGGGCGGCGGGAACTTGCAGATTCCCGTCGGCCGCAATCGTCATCCCGGCCAGCAAAGCCGCCGCCAAAACCGCCACGCCAAAAGCCGTCCTGCAAATATTCATTCTTTTTCTCCCGGCTGCCGTATTCCGAATCTGCGGCAATCTGTATAAAACGCGATATACAGCTATTAATTGCGGCAAATGACATGAACGGTAGCAAAATTAATCTTATGCGCGAAATTAAATTTAGTTATCCGAATTGCCGATCCTGCATGAGGAGTGCCTCTCCGGCAACAACCTAACCATTTGTAAGTCAGCGTGTTACGTGAATCAGCATGGCCTTTCGGCCCTTGATCCTGTTATACTCGCGGATGGCCTGCGGAGTGGGCAGTGAAAGACATGCAATCCCTTTTCGCCTCAACATTTCCTGGCCTTCGGCGGTAAAGCCGGCCATGCCCTTCTGCCCCGTCCCTATGATCAAAATTTCCGGATTCTTTTTACATATCTTTTTGACCTCTTCCGGTCCTATCTCATGGCTGGTTCCGTATCGTTTCTGCACGCCTGTCTTGTTGCGGGCCTTTATCCTGCCGTCGGCCCGGATATACACGTCCTGCCGGTACGTCCTGCCGTCGATAACGACCTCGCCGAGCTTTGTGGCGTCGATTTTGGGGTACTTGGGCAGCGATTTCGCCGCGACCTGCATGGGTTGCCGGCCGATATGCTCTTGGGCCGCCGCTACCGCGCCCAGCACAACCGCGTCGTCGCCCAGGACGGACCTGACTATCCGTCCGCCGCCGCGGGCGCCGGGCAGGGCGTCGGTCGAGACCACCTGCTCGATTATCGGCATCATGAAATCGCCGCAGGCCTCGATCACCCCGCCTCCCAGCACGATAACCTCCGGGTCCAGCAGGCGCCTGACGGTCAGGCAGGCGTAGCCGAGCATCTGTGCGGCCCCGCGGACCACCTCGGTTACCAGCTTGTCGCCCTGCTGGAGGGCCTGGTTGAGCATCCTGCTGCGGATGATCTCGAGGTCCTTGCCCGCGATCCTGGTCAAAATCGACTTTCTCCCCTTTGCGATGGCCTGCCGTATTTCGCGCTCGATGGCCGACCTGCTGGCGAGGGCCTCCAGGCAACCGCGATTGCCGCAGCCGCAGACCGGGCCGTCGATGCTCATGACGATATGCCCGATCTCGCCGGCGGCCTCCCTGCTGCCGCGGACCAGCCTGCCGTCCTCGATGATCCCGCCGCCTATGCCTGTCCCGACGAATATGCCCACGGCGCTGGAGGCGAACCTTGCCGCCCCGAGCCATCGCTCGCCCTGCGTGCCGAAGTTCACGTCGTTGCCCAGAACAACCGGCGCATCGAACCGCTCGCGGATATGCGAAACCGCCTCCAGGCCCGAAAGGTTCATGTTGGGCGTAACCACGATCTTGCCCTCTTCGGGATCGACGACTCCCGGCACGGCCATCCCGACCGCACGGAGCGACTTTTTGTCAATTTCCTCTTCGGCGAGCAATTCATCCATCACTTCCATGATGGCCAGCAGCACCGCCTCGGGCGACACGTCGCGCGGCGTGGGGCGCCGCTTGCGGGCCGCCACCGCGCCGGACTGTTTTACCAGGGCGGCAAGTATCTTCGTGCCGCCCACGTCCACGCCCATATACAGCTTCTTGTTGTTCTTGCCCTTTTTCATCCGTCTTGCTCTCGCAGGTTTTCAGAACAGGCCGTCAAGAATAACCCAATGCGCCGCCTGTGGCATACAAAAATCCGCATCGAGGAGATATTTCCCGTTTTTAAGAACCCATCCGAACAGGCTCTAAAAAAGAATCGGCCCGCCTTTTGAGGGACGGGCCGATTTTTTCAACCTATGCTTGTCCGCCTCGCGGGCGGGCAAGGCCAACTGGGTCTATCAGAACTTCCAGACCAACTCCGCCTGGACCACAACCGTCTTGTCCTCGCCGGCCCACCAATCGGTGAAGACCGGGACTATTCCGAACGCCGCCGGCTGGGCGCCGTCGACCATCACGTTCTGAACGGTGTCCGGGCTGTAGACCGGCTGGGAGATATAAATATTCGCGCCGATCGTCAGGTCGTCCATCAGGTTGTAGCACGCGGTCAGGACATGCCCCTTGCGATTGGCATAGCCGAAGTCGGGATAAATCCACTGGCCGGGCATCGAGTTTGCCTCGATGTAGGCGAACTTGTAGCCGACGGACCAGTCGCCCTTCTTGACGTTCTTGCCGGCCTTGATGCCGACGGCGAAGGCGTCATGGGCCTCGACGTAATTGCGGTTATACTGCCCGGCGGCGCTGACCGGGCTCATGCCCGAGTTGTACCCCGCCGCCACCCATCCGACAGGAGCGCCGCTCAACTGGTTGAAGGCGATGAACTGGCTCTGGTTGTAGCTGTCCTTGGCGTTGTGCGCCCAGTCGAACCAGACCTCGATCGGCAGCTTGTAGCTGCCCAGCGGCACGTTGAACTCGCTCTTTACGATAATGTCGACCACGCCGAAGTCATTGTCGCCATATGTGTATGTCGGCGACAGGCCGGCATTGAGGGCGTCAGCCGCCGCCGCGTTTGGAGCAAGGGCTGGCAGCAGGAAGGGAATCGGCCCCGGGGCGTTGCCGCGATAGGAGTTGTTGGAGGCCGAATCATAGTGCTGATAATCCATGTACCTGGCGGCGAAGCTGAGCTTGACATCGTCCGTAACCTTGTACGACACGCCTAACTCATATGCGATCATGAGCGAGTCGGACCATTTGCTGGCCTGCTCGGAGATCAGGAACATGCCCATGCCGAACCACGGAACAAGCCTGCCGTCCATCAGATTCGGAACCTCATACTTCGCCCAGACGCCTTCGAGGTTCACGTCAGGACTCCAGTAGATGTCGTTGGTCAAGAACGGGTTGCTCATCTTGCCGCCGGTGATGCTGAAGCCCTGGAGGAACTTGGGCTTGTAAGTCGCATATGCAAGATCGATCCAGATGGGCCTCT
>JACRIL010000153.1 GCA_016235825.1 Planctomycetota bacterium | reverse complement strand
TCAACGTCACGATATACTTTTTCTTCATGGCGGGTCTCCTTGCCTGGGTTATACTTATCCCATCGGCAAAGAGGCCCATTATTAATCATCAATTTACGGCTGACAGAGCAATAGCCGGAGACGCGCAGTAGTGCATCTGCTACGGCCGATTTCTCCGGAATTTGATAATGTTTCCGGCACAAAATATTTCAGCCCGTCAGCATTTCATGGCAGACAGATGGTTTTCAATCGCCCGCAAGGGGTTCTGATCGAATGGCGTCCGTTACCCCGCCCTCCGCTTCCGGCTTCGCTGAAGCTACGCCGGACAAGTCGCTCCGGGGCGGGGCTACTTGCATACGCCCTCGCGGGCTGACCAAGTGGATTTGCCAAGACGTTGTATTTGAACAATACCCAACCACGTTTTTGGGATGAGAACCCGTTTTTATAAAAAAGGGCTTGTTTGGCTCTTGCATGTTGTATACAATATACAAAACAAAGAGGATCAATACCATGGTTCAAGGCGATCTGATATTACAGCAGGATGCGTTGGAGCGGCGGAGCTTGGCCGAGCAGATTTACCAGAAGCTCAAGGGGATGATTCTGTCTGGCAAGTTGAAAGCCGGCCAGCATATCGCGGAGGAGAGCCTGACTGAATTATTCGGGGTCAGCCGGACGCCGATCCGCGAGGCGCTGCGGCGGCTGAGCGAATACGGCCTGGTCCGCATCAAGCCGCGGTCGCGGGTGGAGGTCATTCTGCTGACAGAGAGCGAGGCTCACGACGTGATGGAGGTCCGCTCGGCGCTTGAAAAGCTGGCCGTCCGGCTGGCGTCGCGGAACGCCGGGGCCGACGACCTGAAAAATCTTCGTGCAATCGCCGGGCAATGCCACAAGCACCTGGCGGCAGGAGACATCGGCCGCACGTTCGAGACCGACAGCCGTTTTCATCTGGAACTTGCCCGTCTGGGCGGCAACGGCGTGCTGCTGCAATCGCTCGATCGGCTCGATGCGTTTGTCCAGCTTGTCCGGCTGGTGCACTGCCAGAGCGCCCAAACCATATCCTCCGCCCTTGCGATGCACGACGGGCTGATCGAGGCCCTGGCGGCCGGCGACGTTGACAGGGCCATGGAAATAGCCGAACGCCATTCCCGGTTCGAGCCGCCGCCGGCCGGAGAAAAACAGGCATGAAACTCGCGATAGCCATCGCATCAGCCGACGCCCCGCCCAGCGCCTTCGTGGTCTGGCGCGGATTCGAGGAGTCGATCGCCAAGGCCGGCGAATTGGGTTATCACGGCGTGGAGCTTGCCCTGGCGGGCGCGAACGACGTTCAGCCGGAAAAGCTGCATCGCTGGCTGGCGCGCGGCGGGCTGGCTGTCAGCGCGATAAGCACCGGGCAGATCTTCGCCAATCGCGGGCTGTATTTCACGCATCCCGACGCCGCAGTCCGCGACCGGACGGTCAAGGTCTTCGAGGACCTGGCGAAACTTGCCGCTGAATTCGGCGGGATTATAAACGTCGGGCGGGTGCGCGGGCCTGTCGGGCCGGGCCAGACGCCGACGGAGGCACGCACGCTTTTTACCGATGTCATGTCGCGAATCCTGGATTTCGCCGGGCCGCGCGGCGTGAAAATAATTATCGAGCCGGTGAACCGGTACGAGATCAACTTCGTCAACACGCTCGATGATGCGGCGGCGGTGCTGGCCCCGCTGGCCGGCCGGGGCGCCGGCCTGATGCCCGACGTCTTCCATATGAACATCGAGGAGGCCCGCATCGGCGAAAGCCTGCGGAAGCACGGCCCGCTGGTCGCGTACATTCATCTTGCCGACTCGAACCGCCTTGCGCCGGGCCAGGGGCACCTGGACTTTGACGAGGTTTTCGATGCGCTCGACGCGATAAATTTCGACGGCTGGGCCAGCGTGGAAATCCTCCCGCTGCCCGACTGCGACACGGCCGCCCGCCAGGCCGCCCGATTCCTCCTGCCGCGAATCAACGGCCGCAAGACTCGTCGGTCAAAACACGGAGACAAAACCAGATGAGCGCCGCAGACCAACCAGATATCCGGGAAACCTGCCGCGAGCTCCGCAAGACAATCATATGGATGATCCACCATGCGGGCAGCGGCCATTCGGGCGGGTCGCTTTCCTGCGTCGAGATACTGACGGTCCTGTACGATCGCGTCATGCGGATCCGTCCGGCCGAGCCTGGCTGGCCGCCGCGGGACAGACTGATCCTCAGCAAGGGGCACGCCGCACCGGCGCTCTATGCCACGCTGGCCCGAAAGGGCTATTTCGACCACGCCCTGCTTGCCACACTGCGAACGACCGGCAGCCCGCTCCAGGGGCATCCGAGCATGCGAGCCCTGCCGGGCGTTGACATGTCCAGCGGCTCGCTTGGCATGGGGTTGTCGGCGGGACTTGGGATGGCCCTTGCCCGCGACGTCAAAGGCGAGAATTGGCGGGTCTTCGTGGTCTGCGGCGACGGCGAGATGGACGAGGGGCAGAACTGGGAGGCCCTGATGGCGGCGGCAAAATGGCGAGTCGCCGGCCTGGTCGCGATCATCGACCGCAATCACGTCCAGCTCGACGGAACCGAGGACGAGGTCATGCCGCTGGGCGATCTTTCGGCCAAGCTTTCCGCCTTCGGCTGGAATGTCATGGCGTGCGACGGGCACGATCCGGATGAGCTTGAAAAAACCATTTCGGCAGCCGCCGCCCAAGCCGGGCCTTGCGCGGTGGTCGCCGCGACGGTAAAAGGCAAAGGCGTGTCGTTCATGGAAGGCCGGTCCGCATGGCACGGAAAGCCGATCGACGCCCAGGCTTTCCAGACCGCGATGGCCGAACTGGAAGGAGCCAAATCATGAGCGATGAAAAGCCCATGCGTGCGGTGTTCGGCGAGACGCTCGTCGAGCTTGGCAGGCAGCGGGCCGATCTGGTCGTCTGCGACGCCGACGTGTCGTCCAGCACGCAGACACGGCTGTTCGCGCAGGCGTATCCGAAACGGTTCTTCAATTTCGGGATCGCCGAGGCCAACATGGTGGCTGCCGCGGCGGGTATGGCGGCGGCTGGCCTGACGCCGGTGGTCAGTTCATTCGCGTTTTTGCTGGCTCTGCGGGCCGGCGACGCCGTCCACAGCGAGACGGCCTACAACCGCCTGAACGTCAAGATAGCGGGCGGCTACGCCGGGCTGTCCGACTACGCCGACGGCGCCAGCCATCAGTCGATCTGCGACGTGGCCGTCATGCGGGCGATACCCAACATCACCGTCATCGCCCCGGCCGACCAGACGGAAACGGTCCTTGCCGCGCGGGCGATGCTCGACTGGCCCGGCACGGTTTATCTGCGGCTTTCCCGCCACAATGTACCGAAGATTTTCCCGGACAATCATGATTTTGCCATCGGCCGCGGCACGCTCGTCCGGCCGGGAACGGACGTATTTTTCATTACGACTGGGACCGTTCTGCCGATGACGATGCAGGCGGCAGGCGAGCTTGCCTCGCGCGGCGTGTCGGCCGGCATTTTGCATCTGCCGACCGTAAAGCCGCTGGACCGGAATATGCTGCTGGACGCCGCGGCCCATGCCGGCGCGATCGTAACAGTCGAGGAACACACCATAATCGGCGGACTGGGCGAGGCCGTCGCCGCTGAACTTGCTGAAAACCGCCCCGTCCCGGCAGTGCGATGCGGCATACCCGACAGGTTCGGCGAATCGGGCAAGTACGAGGAAATCCTCGCGCGGGCCGGGCTTGATTGCAAGCAGATCGCCGAGACCGCCTGCCGCGCGATCAAAATCAAGAACAGGTTCTCATCCCGGAAATGTGGCGAATGAGATGGCGGCGCCACAGAATAACAACATAGTGTTTAACGCCTTACGGCCACTGTCAGGAATCGATAATGGATTGGTTACGGGTGGACTGCACCGGACAGGTCCGGCCCCGGTTTTGTTTCAATGCGAGAATTTCCAGAAGGTCAATAATGCCTTGCAAGTTCAGCACGACCGATTTTTCCGGAGCAGTTGTTTTCAGCCCGCAGGGCCGAAAGAAAGTAGCCCCGGGTGAAGCGAAGTACGCCGTCAGGCGGACGAAGCGGAACCCGGGGAAAACTCCATTCAATGAAGTTTTTGATTTTCGATCCCGCCACCGGCAGACTCGCCAAAATTCCAAACAACCACAGCCGAAAATTTTTCATGAAACATTCATTCGTGATTGGAAAAGCCTGGCCCTTGTACAACTTTCCCGGACAACTCCTGCCCACATTTGCCCTATTCAACAACAGAATAATAAACTGGCTATCCTCATTGGACGTGGTATTCGAGAATTCTGTCGCGACTGCCGTGGCGCGAACGGAGATTTGAACACTTATTTGATGACGATTTGTCCCCAGGTTTCGTTACGGACGGCTGCCGCCGCCCTCCGCTTCACATGGGGCTACTATCTGCCGGCCCTGCGGGCCTTGACCGCGGCGACGCGGAATCCGCAAGGTGGCTCGATCTGTCCGGGGCAGCAAATGAATAATACCCAACCACGTTTTTTGGATAAGAACTGAAAAAAATTGCAGGCAAGACTTGTCCGGCGCAGCCTTGGCGAAGCCGGAAGCGCAGCTTGGGAGTGACTTGTTGTTAAAATTAGAACATCCCCAAACTTCGCTGCGATGCATCTTCGCTTGAGGGTGCCGCCGAATATGTCAATATATGAAGAACAGGCCGATAGCTGTTACACTCCGTCTGAACGACAAATAAACAAACGGAAAAGTCGAATGGGCAGATGGCTTGGAACAGATCACGGCAGCAGACGGATAGGCCTGGCGGTCGGCGGGCAGGAAGACGGCATCGCCACGCCGTTGGAGGTTCTGTCCGCCCAGCCGGCCCGAAAAGCAGTCGAACGGATCGTAGCCCTGGCGAAAGACTATGGCGTCCGGCCTGCTGACCCGGAAAAAAAGCGGAATATCCAGGACGCCGTCGCCAAAATGCTCCACGATTTTCTGCAAACCATGGGCCTCGCCTTCCCCAATGAAGCAATCCCAGGCGGGGCGGCACATTTGTATTGAGGTGTCTGTAAAACGCCAAAATATGGGTAATGACAAGCCTTGAGCCGCAGACGGGCCGCTACCGGCTGACGGACGTAGCGCCGGCGGGCGGCCAGGTTTTTTCTGTAACCCAGTCGGCCACGTATCCGGCCACGAAATAGGATCGAGTCGCCGCGCCGTGCGAATCGCTGTCGCCGAACGTCATGTTGGGAGTCATTTCGACCTGATAAAGTTTGCGGCTGTACAGGTCCGATCTTACGGCGTCGGCGTTTGCGGGCGGCTGGTCAAATCCGATAAGTCCGGCCGACGGGCCGTGTCCGCCGTCCACATTGCCCATGATCGTCGTGGCGACCCCCAGCAGGCCTATGTCGCTGCGATTGAAAAAATTCACGATTCCCAGCCTGCATCGCTGAAGCGCCTTCGTCAGGTCGTACCCGGCCGAGATGCTGGCTGAAAGGAGAATGACCCCGTCGATCCGCCTTCCTTCGGGCAACTGCTGTGCCGCGAAGACCGCCACTCCGCCTCCGCCGCTGTGGCCAATCAGGCAGACCGGCCTGCCGGGATATTTGTCCTGATATTCCACGATCATCCTTGCGATGCCGGCCCCGGCGATGTAATTGCCGATGAAATCGACCTGGTTCATGATGGATCCCAGCACCGGGATAGGCCTGCCCCATCTGTAAATCGTCATCGCCCTGGTAACCCCGGCCGACAGCAGGCCGTTGCGTATTTCGTGGTTGTAGCCGCTTTCGCCCTCGATGCCGGGCAGGATTATCACAAGCCCCTCCGCCTGCCTTTCGGGGTCCATGAAAACGCTGTCGGCGCCGCAGCCGGCATGGCAGGCCGGCAGGGACGCGACTATCATGCCCGCCAGGATATATTTGACTTTTCGCACAGGTTTTTATTAATTCGACGCGCTGTTTTTTCGTTTTATGCCGCCGGGACTGTATAATATATTTCAGAGCGGTCAGTTTGCCAGAATTTTCAGGATTATTTGCGGCAATCCGATTTCGCCCCTTGACAGGCCGCAACCGGCGTTTGTATTACGATATGCGGGCCGACATGGATGATTTTGCCTGATAGTCTCAGCCGCAGTGCGGCTTTTTAAATCTGAGGTGTCAAATGCCGCGTCGCAACAGAGATGAAGATGAAGAACTGGGGTCCTCCGGGGAGGATTTGGGCCAGTTTGTAACAGCGGTCTTCGCCAGGGACTCCGGCGAGGCCCTGGAACTCATGGAATTGCTGGAGGACCACGATATTCCGGCGCAGGTCGGCGAAGAAGATGAAGAGGATCGGCCCCGCAAGGCCAGGGGCAAGTCCTCGAAGCCGGCGGCGGGGCGCGGCGTGCCCGTTCTGGTGCCCGAAGAGCTTCTGGAAGAGGCTCGGGAGGTTATCGCCGAGCGAAATGAGATCGACGAGTTCGACGTGGAGGAGGACGACCAGGACGAGGATGACGAAGAGGACGAGGAAGACGAGGAGGACGCCGAAACCGGGGAAGAAGACGGCGAGGAGGAGAAAATCGACGAGGAATTCGACGTGGTTGACAGCGAGATCGAGGAGACCGATCTGGACGAGTCTTTTGAAAGCGAAGACGACGAGGAAGATGAGGACGAGGATGACGGAAATTCCGACGCCGGAGTAGACAACGAGGCGGACAACGGCGAAGATACGGATGCCGGCGAGGACGACGAGAACGGCAAACCGCGCCGCGGACGGCGGAGCGGCGGAAAATCTTCAAAACTGGCGCAGGATAACGACGAGGATTTTTAAGTCCGGGAGAAAATGCCATGTCCGAAAAATATCGACTGGTAACCCGCAGCGACATGGACGGGCTGGTCGCGGCCGTCCTGCTGAGGGAACTGGATAAGATAGACGACATCAAGTTCGTCCATCCCAAGGATGTCCAGGACGGCAAGGCCGGGATAGGCCCGCGGGACATCACGACCAACCTGCCCTACGTGCCTGAGGCGCACCTGGCCTTCGACCACCACACCAGCGAGGTTGACCGCCTCAAGGGCAGCATGGCCCAGCCGGCGAGCAATTTTATCGCCGATCCATTTTCTCCGTCGGCGGCGAGGGTGGTCTACAACTACTTCGGCGGCAAAATGCGATTCCCCGAAATCGACGAGGCTATGCTCGTCGCGGTCGACAAGGCCGACTCGGCCAAATTCGCGATGGAAGAAGTGCTCAAGCCGACGGGCTGGACGCTCCTGAATTTCATCATGGACCCGCGGACGGGCCTGGGCAGGTTCAAGAATTTCCGCGTCTCAAACTACAACCTCATGATGGACCTGATCGCGTACTGCAAAAACCACACGATCGACCAGATTCTCAAGCTGCCCGACGTAAAGGAGCGGGCGGACATCTACTTCGAGCACCAGGAAAAACACCGCGAAATGCTCCGCACCCGCTCGGAGGTGCACGGCAGGCTCGTCGTGCTCGACCTGCGCGAGCAGGAATCGATCTACTGCGGCAACAGGTTCGTCATCTACGCGATCTTCCCCGACTGCAACATCTCGATGCACGTCATGTGGGGCCTCCAGAAGCAGAACACCGTGTTCGCGGTGGGCAAGAGCATCTTCAACCGCTCGAATTTTCTGGACGTGGGCGGGCTGATGCTCAAGTACGGCGGCGGGGGGCACGAGGCCGCCGGCACGTGCCAGATTCCCAACGAGCAGGCCGGGACGATCAAGCAGGAATTGATCGCCCGGATATCCGCGGCAAGCTGACAGCCGGAGAGTCATGAGTCGGACCAGGCGAAGATGGATTATCGGGACGGTCGCGGCGGCGGGGCTGCTGGCCTGCGTCATCGTCTGGCTGGTGCAGGCGCACCGGGCGGGCAAGCCCTACGCCCGCGGGCCGGTCGCCGTAGTGCCGGGCAAACTCTACCGCTGCAACGACCCTTCGGAATTTTCTGAAAACCAGATCGCCAGGCTCGGCATAAAAACTGTGGTCAATACGCGGGTTCCCGGCGACAGGCCGGACCTGATGGCTGAGGGAGTGCGCCGGGCACAGGCGGCGGGGGCGAAGTTCGTGAACATCCCGATAGGCGAGGTCCTGCCGGACGACAGACAGATCGAACAGTTTCTGCGGATCGTCCGCGACGGCCCCCACCCGGTGCTGATCCACTGCGAATTCGGCCGCAACCGCACGGGCCTGCTCGTGGCCGCGTACAGGATCGTTGAGGAAGACTGGCCCGCCGGCAAGGCCCTTGATGAGATGATTACATTCGGATTCAATCCTGAAAACAAGTTTGCATCCGATCACAAGGGGCTGCTGAATCGGCTCGTCGCCCATCGCAACCAGTGGCTCGACCGACTTGGCACGGCCACCCAAACAACAAGCCAACCTGCGACCGGCGGCGCGGCTTCATTGGATAGCGGATTGCTGTGGTTGCTGCAGCCATTAACCGCCGTCGATGCCCAATACAAGATCGAAAGGGGCAAGAAGATATTGGTGTTCGTAGACGATCCCAAGAACGTAGTCCCTTATGAGCGGCTCAAGAAACGACTGGTTGCCTCGCTCAACAAGGAACTGACCGGCAATAACGTGGCGGCTTCGACGGTCCCGCATGAACGACTGACCAATCTCATGCTGTCCACCCCTAATTTCAACGATCTGTCCGTCAGCGAGGTCGGCCAGAAACTCGGAGCTGACATAATCATCTACGTCAAACTGGAAAATTTCTCCCTCAAGGATGAGCCGGCCACGACAGTCTGGAACGCCAGACTGGCAACATCCGTCAAGGTCGTCGACAGCAGGGGCAAGAGGCTTTGGCCGACGGGACAGAACACTTTCGACATCGACCCCGTCGAGTTGCCCTCCGAAGACAAGCCTGACCCAAATTTTGCCGAGACGCTGACCAACAGGCTGGCTGATAAGATGGCCGACAAAATCGCCAAACTCTTCTATAACTACAATAAGCCGGTCGAAGAATAGACAATGGAACCAGCAAAGCCCTACTCCGGGAAGCAGTTGTAGCAGATGTTATCAGCCCGTTGAAAAAGGCGATTTTTGTGTCACGGATGGCTCGCAAGTCTTATTTTCTTCGGAAAATTGGCCAGGATACTGTTCGCGGCAGTTGGCGGCCGGAATGAGAGAAAGGCTTCAGATGGCCAGACACGTTGGAATAGCGGCTTGCAGCGCGGAGGGGGCGGCCCTGTGCTATCGCACGTTCTGCTCCGAGGCGCCCGTATTGATGGGCAGGCACAGGCATCCGGAAGTATCCATGCACACGCACCCGCTGGCCGACTACATGGTTCACATCCGCGCGGGCGATTGGCCCGCCGTGGCTGACCTGATGCTTTCTTCGGCCGGCAAACTGGCGAAGATAGGCGCGGAGTTTATAATCTGCCCCGACAACACGATCCACCAGGCGTTCGACCTCGTAGCCGCCAAAACGCCGATCCCCTGGCTGCACATAGCCGACGAGGTGGTCCGCGAGGCCGCCGCGCTGGGATATAAAAATCTGGCGATCACCGGCACAAAGTACTTGATGGCCGGGCCGGTCTATCCGCGGTCCGCCGAAAAATCCGGCATCGCCTGCCAGGTCCCCGACGAGCCGGATCGCCAGCGGATAAACACGATCATCTTCGACGAACTGGTCAACGGCATTTTCAGGGATGAATCCCGGATATTTTTCAACCATCTGATCCAGAAGCTCAAAGACCGCGGCTGCGACGCCGTGGTCCTGGGCTGCACGGAACTGCCGCTGCTTGCCGATTCGGCCGTCTGCCCCCTGCCAACACTCGATTCGACCCGGCTGCTGGCAAGGGCGGCCATCAAAGAATCGCTCAGATAGTGCCGCTTATTCGCCTTCTTTTTCGTTGCCGTTTTCTTCGGCGATGGAGGCGGCGGCCCCTTCGACCCGCTCAACGGGTTCCTCCTCGTCGAGCATCGATATCTTCGCCAGCAGATGGCGTGGCAGGAAGGCGAAGTTGGCGATCATCGTGGGCACAACTGCGCTGGCGATAACGGCGGCTACGAGGAACGAGTACTGTTCGCGCGAGACGATACCGTGGCTGAAGCCGTAGAGCGACGAGATCGTCCCAAAGGTCAGACCTGTGGACATCAGGAGGGTATAGTACCACCGTTCCTTGCTGTCCTTACGGAAGCGTCCGATGACCGGATAGAGGCCGAATATCTTGGACGCCACCTTGCCCGCCAGAAGCGCCAGGAGGACCAGCGGGGCCGATATCATGGCAGGAATAGAAACGAGCGAGCCGGCACGGATGAAGTAGAAAGGCGTGAGCAGCCCCACGGTGAGCGTTCGCAGACGGCGGACCCAGTGATGATCGCTCGCCGCGGCCTCGGCGAGCACCATCCCCGCGATGTAGGCCGGAAGCACCGCCTCGCTGCCCGACCAGAGCGCAAGAGCGCCAAGTCCGAACAAAACCAGCAGCACCCACTTGGTGCGTATGGCGGCAGTGCGATGGGCGTATCTTTTGGCGAGCAATTTTGTCAGAAACGGCAGGCTGGCCAGTGCCGCCGTGGAAACGCCCAGGAACACAGCCGTCTTAAAGGTGAATGGCGCGAAGATCAGCCCCAGCGCGATGACCGTGCCGAGGTCGTTGATGAAGCAGGCCCCCAGAATGCCCTTGCCGAATCCGGTTTTATTGAAGCCGGTCTCGAGCATGACGGCATAGACGACGGCCATCGAGGTCGTGGACAGGGCCACCCCCGCCAGCCAACTGGCGTCAGTGCCCCATCCCAGTGCGTACCGGGCGACGGCCGCACAGCCGAGGAAGGGCGCCAGAAACCCGACGACTCCGACGACGGTAACTTCTTTCCACTTGGTCCGAAGCACCGACGGCTCCAGTTCCGCGCCTGCCAGAAAGGTCAGCATCACAGCCCCGGTCGAGGCCAGAAATCGAAGCCAATCCACGTTTGCCCCCAGCGATTCGGGGCCGAAGTAATGCTCGGCCAGCGCGCCGGCGGCGACGCCGACGCAGATTTCCACAAGCGCCATTGAAATGCGGAGGTGGTTTGCCAGGATGGTGGACAGAACGGCCAAGCCCAGCCACAGGGCGGCCAGAGCGAACGCCTCGGTCATGGAGTCTTCCTTTGGCCCGGAAATAAAAATCCTTGCCTTGCGGCGGGGAACCGGGCGAACCATGACGACCCTGCCGGTCGGCTTATTGGCAGGAGTCATCAGCCACCACTGGCGGTTATGAGGGGGACTCCATCCCCGACTGATTTTATTTTTACACACCAGGCGGCCGAAAGCAATCCAAAATCAGGCGAGCAGCCGGACGAAAGTCAAAACTTTCCGGGGGCTGGCGACAAATAAGTTGTCCAGCGCGACCGGACTGTCTATAATTTTTTTCGTCAGCAGGCGGAATGAACGGAAACACATCATCAGCAAAGAATCAGCCACGGACCGGCAAACGAATTCAATATGCGCCTTTTCGGTTAAAGAAGAAACGGAGATTAAAAAATGGCCAGTGCGGAAACAGACTATGGCCCGCGGGTAGAGACGTATTTTCAGAAGGCAAAGTCGGCCGCCGCGATCTTCAGCCAGCTCGGTCAGGAACAGACCGACCGGATATCGTTGGCGGTGCGGGACGCGGGGTTCAACAATCGCGTGCGGCTGGCGAAGATGGCCGCCGAGGAAACGGGCATTGGCAAGTGGCCGGACAAGGTCGTAAAGAACGCCATCGCCACGATGTTCGTCTGGGAGGACATAAGAAATCTCACGACGGCCGGCGTCATCAGCGACGACCCGGTCAGCGGGATCGTCGAGATCGCCCAGCCGATGGGCCCGATCCTGGCGATCATCCCGGTTACCAATCCGACGGCCACCGTGCTGTTCAAGACGCTGATCTGCATGAAGACCCGCAACCCGATAATAATCTGCCCGTCCCCCCGCGCCAAAAAAAGCTGCATGGAGGCGGCCAGGCTCTGCTATGAGGCCGCCCTGTCGCAAGGCGCGCCCGACGACTGCGTGCAGTGGGTGCCCGAGCCGGTGATTCCGCTGACTCAGGCGCTGATGTCGCACAAGGCTCTGGCGCTGATCCTGGCCACGGGCGGGGCGGGCCTGGTAAAGTCGGCATACAGTTCCGGCACGCCGACGCTGGGCGTAGGGTCGGGCAATGTCCCGGTCTACATCGAGGCCGGCGCGGACATCCCCTTCGCCGTCGAGCAGATATTCATCTCGAAGCTCTTCGACAACGGCACGATCTGCGCCAGCGAGCAGGCGATAGTCGTGGAAAAATCCATCGCCGGCAGGGTCGCCGACGAGGTTCGCAAACGTGGGGGATATTTCCTCAGCGAGCAGGAAGTCGCCAAGCTGACCGCCGCCGCCTACGACGCCAAGAAGAAGGTCATGAACGCCGACATAGTCGGCAAATCCGCCTCGGAGATCGCCGCCAGGGCCGGCATCAACGCCCCGAAGGACGTGCGGATGCTGATGGCCCCGCTGAGCGGGGTCGGCGAGCTATATCCGCTTTCGGGCGAGATACTCGCGCCGATCCTGGCTTACTACGTCGCCGACGACTTTGACCATGCCGTCAACCTCTGCATAGACCTGAACTTCTACGGCGGCATCGGCCACACGGTCAGCATGTACTCCAACGACGAGGAAAAGATCAAAACCTTCGCCATGCTGATGAACGCCGGCAGGATCGTGGTCAACACGCCCTCGGCCCATGGCGCCGTCGGCGGGATATACAACATGCTGCACCCGTCGCTGACGCTTGGCTGCGGCACCGGCGGCAAGAACATCACCACGGACAACGTTACGGCCCGCCACCTGATCAACATCCAGCGAATCGCCCGCCGTCGCGACAATCTCAGGCTGGCGAGATTTGACACGGCGATGTTCCTCGACGAATCGCAGAACATCAACGCCGTTGAAAAAGCCTTCAATAAAAACAGTTAAGCCGCGAAAATTGGGAAAAACACTACACGACACATTTTGCCGGTCTTTGGTGGCAGGATTTGACGGATTAAAAAATTAAACAGAGAATTTTATTTCGCCCCTTCAGGGCTTAAATGTTGTGGTGGGCGTTTTCCCAGGGCGTTGCCCTGGGCTGTAATATTACGCCCCTTTGGGGCTTCACGGTTTTTCTGTCATTTATCTGATCGGCGATTCAAAGTATGATGGTCTGATTGATGGTTATTTCGCCCTGAAAGGGCAAAATATGATAGCCCAGGGCAACGCCCTGGGAATCAGCGAGAAATAAAAGATTAAGCCCTGTAGGGGCGAAATAAGGTGAAGTGAACTAGCCGTCAAACAGGCAAAACGGTTTTTATGGCGATGACGCATTTGGCAGCTTGTTGAAACAGGCCGACTTTCAGACAACCAAAAATGTGAAAGGCGGAAAATGCTGGAGACAAGGCAAAATCAGGATGTTCTGGAGTTCGTGTTAGTCGGGGCGATGGACTCGGCCACATGCCCCGAGATCAAGGAAGAGATTCTGGCCAAACTGGCTGAAAACCCGGCCCGCGTCGCGTTCGACCTCAAGGCGGTCGATTTCATCGCCTCGATATTCCTGAGCCTCTGCCTGATCGTCTCGCAGAAGGTCGGCGAGGGAAATTTCTCCGTCGTCAACCCCCAGCCGCAGATAAAGAAGGTCTTCAAGATCGCCGGACTGGACAAGTTCGTCAAATAACATTCCAAAACCCGAGATGAACCGGGCGTGTATTGGTTGACCTTGCCGCCGCGGTTTGGTTTAATGGAGGTATATGCTCGGCAGGAAACTGAAAACAACCCGGACCGACGTCGGGCTGGCCCTGGCATTCGCCGGGTTCGGCTATCTCATATGGGCGTTTGTGGCCGGAATAAGCAGGCAGACGGTGCAGGAATTTTTCCGGCTCCAGGCGGCCGGGAAACTCAATCTGCCGCCCGAGGCGGAGATCATACGCTGGGTGTTCGTCAAGCTGGGCGTGTTTATCGACCTGATCGGGCTTGCGTGGCTGGCCTGCGCCCTGCTGCTGATCGTGCTAAGTTCGCGCCAGAGGATAAGCATTTCGTGGTCGTGGATGGTCGCCATGTCGCAGGCGCTGCTGGCGGCCATCGGAGGCACGCTCGTCGGCTGGACAGCATACAAGGGTTATTTTCTCCCGCCGGATCCCGGCCAGACGGCTCTGGAGCAGGTGGCCCAGTTGTCGCTGCCGGTGATAGTTGTAACGGCCGTGGTGGTTTGGATATTCTTCCTGGGTTTTCTGTTGTCGGAGCGGATCAGGCGCCGCCGGCGCGGCATAAGCCTCCGCGACGGACTGCGGTCCAACGCATATCCGTAAAACCTCTTTCGCAGCCGGTACCCATGCCATAATCGGTGGCGCCACCAAACGTCGTTTGCTTGGGGGCGCCGCCAAATTATCTGCCATCAGTTTATAAAATGATATTTGAAATCCCTGTCATTTTGGCGTTTTCATGGCCGGGTCCGGAAAAAAAATCCTGATTTTTTGAAATTGGCCCTCAAGTTTTAACGGCCCCTAACGAAGATAACGATACGGGCGGATTTTTGCCCAATAACTGATGGGAAGTCGAAGGCCGATCCAGCCGGATCGCGACTGAACTGCCGGCGCCACGGGCGCGGCAGGGCGGTCGTTGCGCGATCCGAAAAGGGATCGCTATTTTCACAACCAGGCCTGACGCCGACGGAGACGCGCAAAATGTACTCAAATTACATGATCGACATCAAAAACAACCCCGCCTCGCTGGGCGTTACCCGGTACCTTAACCTGACCTACGAGTCGATAGCCAAGTCGGTGAATCGCCTTGCGTCGGGTCTGCGGATAATGACGGCGGCGGATGATCCGGCGGGGATGACTGTCAGCGAGATGATGAAGGCCGACATCGCCGCGCTGGGCCAGGGCAGACGGAACGCGATGGACGCCATCAGCATGCTTCAGACGGCCGAGGCCGGGGCCGGCGAGATCGACACGATCCTCATCCGGATGCAGGAACTCGCCGAGCAGGCCGCCACGGGCACGTACACCACCACCCAGAAGCGGACCATGCAGAACGAGTTCGAGTCGCTGGCCGACGAGATAACCCGGATCGCCGGCCAGATGGATTTCAACGGCATCAATCTGCTGAACAACTCCAATTCGGTCTATATTTCCGTCGGGGCGGGCGTCAGCCGGCGGGGTCAGTTCATCCCCATCGACGCCCAGAGGATGGACGCCGCGGCCCTTCGCGTGGGCGGCGAGGAGACCTTCGTGCAGAACAAGAGCGACGCGGAGGTTTCGACGGCCGACACGAACTTCATCAATTTCGGCACGCAGGCAGGCGACACGATCAGGTTCGCGTTTTCCGGCGGGACGTACATCGGCTTCGGTTCGGCGACCGGCTCGACCCAGCTTGTAACCGTCAGCTCGATGAGCATCTACCTTAGCAACACGACCGGCGGGGGCGGGTTGAACAGCGTATCGACGACGGCCTTCAGCGCCACGTATTACATGGGCACCGGGCAGCACACCCTGGCCAGCGTCGCCGGGGCGGTCAATTCGGCCGCGTCGAAGTACGCCACGGCCACCAGCATAAACCAGTTCCAGAGCTGGACGCCGGCCACGTCGTATTACGATCCCAACAGCAGAAAATACAGCCTGGACGTCGAGCACAGCGTCAACGGCTCATGGGACGTTACCGGCATGGCGATAGGGCCCAGGACGCATCTCCAATCGGCCACGGCCGGCACAGCCTCGACTCCGACGGCCGATTTCATAACCTTCCAGGGCGGCACCAGCAGCCTGACGTTCACGTTCGGAAATGGCACGTACGTCGGGCTGGTAAACAATTCGGCGGGCGTGCAGACGACCCAGACGATCAGCCTGGGCTCGATGACGATCACGGTCGATGCCGGCACCGGCAGCGCCAGCGTGGGGGCCGGATCGGCACAGGCGCATATCGGCGCCACGGGCACGTACAGCCTCGACTCGCTTGTTACCATGATAAACAGCGCCGCCGTCGCATATGCCAACCAGTACACCGAATTCGCCGGCTGGGCGCCGGCAGCGGCTGTCCAGACCGCCTCGGGGCAGTATTCGCTGGACATCTCGCACGCCGCAGAGGGCATCGCACCGACCGTCAGCGGCACGGCCACGGTGGGGGCGAATTTCGCAGCCAGCAGTTCAACCGTAACCCTGACAGCCTCGACCGCCGGGGCCGCGCACAACGCCAGGTTCTCGCAGAGCCAGGCCAATGGCTCCTCCGGCTCGGCGATGGAACCGGGCGACTGGGTCGAGACCGAAGGCAACGGCGAGAGCGTCGATCTGGTTTACAATCCGTCGGCGGCGGATGCGGCCGTGGATTACGCCATTGAAACCAAGGACGCATATCGGGCCTACCTGGGCTACATGGCCAACCGCCTGACCTCGACGTCCAACACGCTCGAGATGCAGACTTTGCAGTTGGACACGGCGGTGTCGAGAATCCAGGACGTGGACGTGGCGACCGAGACGGCCGAACTTACGAGGAACATGGTTCTGGCCCAGGCGGGCGTCGTCATGCTCGCGATGGCCAACACCCTGCCTCAACTGGCCTTGTCGCTGTTCAAGTAAGCTAAACCGCCGACTCATCCGGCGGCTCCAGAGGGATGTGGGCGCTGGCGACGATGATGCCGTCGGGGCTGTGTTTGGCGGCCCGTGTCATGGCGTCCGCAGCCATTTTTTTAAGGTACGCCCCGCATGACATGTCGCCGCTGGAGATGTCGGCTATGCCGATTGAGATGCGGGCGGAAAGATCGAAAGGGCTTTGCTGTGAGACCTTCGCGAGGGCCTGTTTCATGCGTTTTGCCAGCCTGACGGCGCCGCTGGCGACGGTTTCCGGCAGGATAAACCCGAATATGTCTTCGCCGAGTCTGGCCGGCATGTCGGCCCTGCGGCATAACGATTTGACGGTTGACGCCAGATTCTTCAGCAATTTATCGGCGGCCCGGGCGTCCAATTCACGCATTATCTGGCCCATGCTGCCGAGTTTGACGATCAGCACCGACAATTCCCGGCCGTATCGCCGGGTCTGCTGGTGAAATCGTTCGAGGGCCTCGGCGAAATGCTTTTCGTTGGCCAGGCCCGTCGTCTGGTCCGTGCCCGAGGCCTCCAGCATCATCTCGATCGCCGGATCGAGCTGAAGCGAGGCGGCTGACAGGCCCTCGGACGAATCCGACTGATCGGCCCGCCCGCTGTGCCGCAGTATCAGATCGCGGACGTCGGTGATGGACTGCACGATCACGTCCCGGAGGCTTATGATGCCGACGATCCTGTTGCCGTCGGCCACGACCGCGTGCCTGATATGCTCGCGGATCATCATGTCCACCACTGCCGCGACATCGTCATTCGGCGAGCACGTCTTGACCGGAGTCGTCATCGCCTCGGCCAGGACGGTCGTTCGCGGATCGCGGTCGCGGGCGATGACGCGGGTCAGAAGGTCCCGCTCGGTGAATATGCCGAAGTTTTCGCCGTCCCTGACGAGTATCGAGCCGACGTGCGACCTCGTCATCAGGAGGACCGCCTCCTTGACGGTTGTCTGCCCGATGGCCGTAATCACACCGGCGCCGCCCGGCTTGACGATGCTGCTCACCTTTGTCATGGTCTTATGCGATCTCCGAAAAACAGATCATTGTCTTTTTGCACGATAACCCAATAATGTGCCTGATGCCAGTATTATAAAAGGTGAACGGCTTTTGAGAAAGGCGCCAGATGGTTACGAAAACATTCGAGATAAGCACCGGCGGCCGCGACCAGATGCTGGACATAACCGATAAGGTCCGCCGCGTTGTTGCGGATTCCGGCGAGAAGGACGGCATGGCCTTCGTTTATGTCCCTCACACGACGGCCGGCGTTACGATCAATGAAAACGCCGACCCCGACGTGGTTCACGACGTGCTGGCCGCACTCGACCGGGCCGTGCCATGGCGCCAGGATTTCTACGAACATTCAGAAGGCAATTCCGCCGCCCACGTCAAGAGTTCGATGGTCGGATGCTCGGCCGCCGTGCCGATCGTCGACGGCAAACTGACCCTTGGGACCTGGCAGGCGATCTTCTTCTGCGAGTTCGACGGACCAAGAACCAGAAAATTTATTGTCAGCGTAGGTCGTTAAAGCCCAGCATGTAAACGCGGGGATGTTGTTTTTGCCGTTAAAGCCCCGCATGTAAATGCGGGGATGCTGTTTTTGCCGTTAAAGCCCCGCGTGTAAACGCGGGGATGCTGTTTTTGCCGTTAAAGCCCCGCATGTAAATGCGGGGATGCTGCTTTTGCTGTTGTCGCGAGTAAAAATAACAAATATTCCCCTGCTCGCGCAGGGGGCTTTATGAATGGTTCGCCGATGGGTTGTTTTAAAGCCCCGCGTGTAAATGCGGGGATGCTGTTTTTGCCGTTAAAGCCCCGCATGTAAATGCGGGGATGCTTTTTGCTGTTGTCGCGAGTAAAAATAACAAATGTCCCCCTGCTCGCGCAGGGGGCTTTATGGTCTGTATGCGATATCGAATCGAGGAAACATGTATACGCCAGCTTACTTTCTCACGTGGACAACATACGGCACCTGGTTGCCGGGCGATTCGCGAGGTTGGGTCAACCGGCACAGGACGCACGGAGAAATCATTGAACCCCCCAATCCCAAACTCCAGGCAGCAGCAAAATCGAGGATGGCTGCCGACCAGGTCATGCTTGATCAACAACTCAGAAAAACGGTTCATGATGCGATCCTGGAAACGGCGGGACATTTCGGATGGAGCATACATGCCCTTGAAGTTCGATCCAATCATGTTCATGTGATCATCACTGCACCAGAGAAGTCGCCCGGAGAAGTTATGCGCAGCTTAAAAGCATATTCATCACGATCTCTGAGTTCGATGGACAATCGGGGCAGAGTAAAATGGTGGACCCGCCAAGGAAGCAAGAAAATTCTATTTACGGGAAAAGCTTTGGCCGCGGCAATCCAGTATGTTGAAAACCAGGACACATCTTGGATGAAAGGGTTTTGAAAACAACAAATGTCCCCCTGCTCGCGCAGGGGGCTTTATGAGTGGTTCGTCGATGAACTTTTTTTAGATTCCCGCGTGTCAACGCGGGGATGCTGTTTTGAAATGGATCAGTCGTTTTTCTGGTCTGCCATGAGGACCTTGACCTCGTATGCGGTGGGCATGGCGGACTGTGCGCCGAATTTTGTGCAGGCAAGGGCGCCGGCGGCGTTGGCGATCCTTGCGGCGCTGCGCAGGTCGTGTCCCCGCGCGACGCTCAGGGCCAGGGCGGCGGTGAATGCATCTCCGGCGGCCGTCGTGTCGATCACATTCACGTAAAAAGGCCCGACCGTGTAGAAATGGCCGTCGGATGTAACCACGAGCGAACCACGCTGGCCAAGTTTCAGGACTGCCGCCTTGGCGCCTCTGGCGATTAAATCCGACGCGGCCATCTTGTCGGCCTTCGTCTCGACTGCCTTCTTGCCCGTCAATATCTCCGCCTCGCTGACGTTGGGCGATATTATGTCCACCTGGTAAAGTTCCGGCGGGAACTGCTTGATCGCCGGGGCGGGGTCGAGGATCACTTTTTTGCCATGCTTGCGTGCCAGGTCGATCGCGGCCCGGACGGCGGTTACGGGCAGCTCCAGTTGAAGCAGGACGATGGCCGCCTGTTTGAACATCTCCTCCCGCGAATAGACGTCGTCGGGGGTTACCATGAAATTTGCCCCGCTGGCGACCACGATGGAATTTTCGCCCCTGGCGTCGACGATGATCATGGCCGTGCCGGAAGGCGCGTCGGGTGTTATCTGGATGCCCTCGCAATCGACGCCCTCAAACTTGAGATTGCCCAGCAGGTCCTTGCCGAACGAGTCGTCTCCCACCCGTCCGATCATCCTGCAGTTGCCGCCCAGCCTGGCGACGGCGACTGCCTGATTGGCGCCCTTGCCGCCGGGAGAGGTTTTGAAATTGTCGCCTAGCACCGTCTCGCCGGGCGTGGGCATATGCTGGCTGCGGACCACAAGGTCCATATTCACCGATCCGACCACCAATATTACCGGTTCAACGGCCATAGTTTCTCTCCGCTGGTTGCTCCGGCGAATATACTACCAGCCGTCGCGGGAAAATGGAACATTTGTTTACGGGCCGGCGAAAAGGAAAGTTACCCGTGCATGTCGTCTATCAATCCGTTGAAGAGCGGTATCAGAGAGTCAAATTCTTTTTGGGCATCCTGAAAGATTTGGAGGTCAAACTGCTTCGCTTTTGAGCGGATTTTCGCCTTATGTTGCAGGTTCTTTTTCTGGCGTACAACCGATGACTTGCCGCCAAATGCCTGAGAAACTCCGGAGCCAGGTCCGCTCCATTATCCCAGACAATTGTCCCGATTTCATTATCGACACGGAATCGCCGGAACAACCGTTTATCCTTCAGAGGCTCGAACATGGCGCCGTTTAAGTGCTTGGACAGATCGGCCATGCCGCCGGTTCCGTCGTTGAAACTCAGCCGGATCATGTATTCGCTGATGTATTCAGCCTGTATCACATGAAGTATCATTCCGATCACTCCAAAGGCTCGATCTGGGCCAGAGGTTCACCTCTTTGCGCGAGCGTCCAGTCCAAAAGCAATTCGGCTATATGCCTTTTGCGCCAGTTCTGTATCATCATCAAGGCTCTGTGGGGCATGACACCACGGAACAGACCGTCCCGAATATTTACCTCTATCTCATAACCGCCGTATCTGGCATGAAAATGCGGCGGGTTGTGGTCTCGCCAAAACATTACAACAATTATACCATAAAATCTGCATATTATCGGCATCTGAACTCCAATATTTTTTGACAATACCCTTCTCTTGTATTTGACCAGAGTTCGAGGGCAGTTCAAGAACAAACTGCAAAATAGTTGATGAGAATTCCCCCGCCTTGTTTGGAAAGGCTTGCCAGTGATTTATTATTTACTCGCTCTTGTTGCAAGTTCGAGGGGTTCGAGCTTTTCGGGGGACGGGAATGCGGAGTCAGGTACGACCGCAGCGGCTGGGCCGGTCAGCTCTACCTTGAGGTCGGGATTCGGCGAGTTGGGGTAGAACCCGAATTTGCGGAGGAGTTGGAGCATCGGGAAGACGTTGTTTTTCAGGTCGAGGTGGAAGAAGCCGGGGAAGATGTCGGGTTTCTCCATTATCAGCCGGAAGTATTCGGAATAGCCCGGCGGTATCCTTATCTCGCCGCCGTCGGCTATCTCGTGGCCGGTAAAGACGAACTCCGGCAGCAGCCAGGGGCAGAATTCCAGTTTGACCTTGTCGATCAACTGCTTGTAGAGGACGGTCTGCGGCAGGAGGCTCAGCAGGCTCGGCAGAATTCTCGCGCCCATCATCCGGAACGAGATCATCTGGAAGAGCGACTGGTTGAAGTCGTCCATCGTCTCGAATGGGAAGCCCCAGACGAAGAAGGTGTCCACGCGCGGGAAAATTTCGACCGCCTGCGGGACGATCTCCAGGCTTTTCTTCGCGGTGAATCCTTTGCGGATTTCCTTGAGGATTTTGTCCGACGCGCTCTCGATGCCGAAGCGGATTTCCAGGCAGCCGCACTCGGCCATCGCCCGCATCATCTCTTTGTCCATCAGGTTGACCCGGCCGAAGGCCTTCCAGTCCACGCTGAGTTTCGAGCGGACCAGTTCGCGGCAGAAATCCATCACGTGCCTCTTGCCCGAGACGAAGAACTCGTCCTGAAAGAGGAACAGCCGCACGCCGGCCCGCCTGTTCAGTTCGGCCATCTCGGCGACGATGTCTTTGGCGCTGCGCGAGGTGCTTTTGTTGTTCCAGACCGGGGCGACGGAGCAGAATGTGCACTGATACGGGCAGCCGCGGCTGGTCATCATGCCGTAGCCGGCGTACTGTTTGAGATCGACCTTTTCCCACGCCGGAAAGCCGAGGGATTCGACGTCGGCGATCCTGGTTTGGTCGCCGTTGTGGACTATCGCGCCGCCGGAGCGGAACGAGATTCCCTTCACGGTCGAAAGGTCGCCGCCGGCGCGGAAGGCCTTCAGAAGTTCCACGGCTGTTACTTCGCCTTCGCCGCGGCAGATAACGTCGATCCAGCCGAACCGCCGCAGAATCAGGTCTTCGACGCCCGTTGGCCCGACCCCGCCCAGCACGATCTTCCGGTCGGGATAGCGTTTCTTGAGTTCCCTGCCGGCAAGGATAGCGAAAGGCAGCAGATTGGCCATGCACGACAGGCCGATCACCGGCGCCGGCTTGTCCATGTACGCCAGAAAGACGTTCATGTCGAACGGCTGGTCGGAAGGGCAGGTCTGGTAGTCGCGGAAATCGACGTTAAACCCGGCTTTTTCCAGAGCCTTGGTCAGATACAGGCACCCCAGCGGGACGTGAAGCTCCCGCTCGATCTCCTGACCGTAACGCATGAAAAGCATGTTCAGGTTCAGCAGCGTGATGTCGGATTGCATTGTTTTATCTGTAAATGGTGTATGTTTCTTCCGGCGAGCAGACGGTTCCGGTCCAGATAAGATTCTTTTCCGCGTCGGCACTCTTGTGGCTCGAGTAGACCGCTTTCATTTTCAGTTTTGTCGTTTTACCTTGTGGCAGCAGGGGGGGATTTTTCCAGATTTTATCGCCGAGGAAATCAACCTCGAAGATTATATGATTGCCCGGAGGCAGAGTGTCGAAGTCCGGAAAGTTTTTGGACCAATCCCTATCGACCTTGGAGACAGTTGTTTTTGTCCCATTTTCATCTATAATCTCAAAGGAGAGGTTGAAATATCCCCAACTGCACCATTCTCGCCAGAGGTTTATCGGCTTGGTGCCCGTATTGGTTATCACAACATGAAAGTGTTTCGTCCCGCCATAAAGCTCGGCTTCTCCATTCAGATGAAATCTACCTGGCACAATTCTCACGGACAGCGGGGAGAGGGGAGCAATTATCAGGTCGATTCTTGCCTTGACTTCCGGGCTGAGTTTCGAGTTTACCGCGATTTCGCGAAGCACGGGCACGACGGCTTGGCCAAAGTCCTTGAGCTTTTGCGTGGCCGCGTCGCGGGTCTTGAAATCCTCGGAATCGAGTTGGGCCACCAGTTTTTCAAGTTCGGCCTTCTGCTCGGCCGTAAGTTGAGCCGGCTGGGTAGCGGCAATTGTCTCGGTTCTTGTGCCGGTCGAGTCCTTATCGGCCAGCAGGCAGGCGGCGCCAGCGGCGATGAACAAAACAAACGGGATTTTTAACGATATTCGCATTTTTATCTCCATGAATTTGTTACTCATCTTGTGGTGGCGGTTCCGCTAGTTGGCCTGCTACCGCCCTGACGCCGCGTTGGGCCTGAATCTGCACCGGCCGGGTTGCCGGCGTGAGCGATTCGACGATTATCTGGAGCCGGGCCAGGACTTCCTGGCTGACCTTTTTCTGCGAGATCATTTCCTGGAGGGCCGGCACGACGGGCTTGCCCATCGCCTTGAGTTTTTTCTGGGCAGCGTCTCGGTCGGCGAATTCATTGGAATCAAGCTGCTCGACGAGTTTGTCCACCTCGGTCCGCTGTTGGGGTGTAAGAGCGGGTTGCGATGATGGCTGCGACGCAGGTCGGCTGGCGGGATTGGATGCCGGCTGACTGGCGGGCTGCACAACTTGTCCGACCTGTACCATGACCTGGGCTTGCCCGCTCTTGATCTGAATTTCGTCGGCCCCGTCATTGCCGCCGTCGGCGGGCAATCGGAATGGACCACCATCCCGGACTCCATTTTGGGCCTCTACTCTGACAGGCCGGACGGGCTTGACCGGCTGCGGATTGAGAGACTCGATAACCAGTTTGATGCGAGCGGCGACTTCCGCACTGAGTTTTTTGTTCGCGGCGATTTCCTTCAGGACCGGCACGACAGGCTGGCCCATCTCCTTGAGTTTGTTATATGCCGCGTCTCGCTTGGCGAATTCGTCAGAATCAAGTTGCTCGACGAGTTTATCCACTTCTGCCCGCTGTTTGGGCGTTAAAGCTGATTGTGAGGAAGGCACAGAGGCAGGGACGCTAGCGGGCTGGGCGACGACTTCCAGTTCCATCATTTTCCTCTTTTTCTCAATTTCAACCAATATTTTTCGTTCTTCCAGTTCTTTCTGTTGCTGGGGCGTGAGGACAGGTTGGATCGGGGGTGGGTTGATCGACTCGATGACCAGTTTGATTCGCGTGGAGACTTCGTCGCTGAGCTTGCGCCCTGCGGCGATTTCCTTGAGGACCGGCACGACGGTCTGGCCCATCTCCTTGAGTTTTTTATAAGCGGCATCTCGAGTGGCGAACTCATTGGAATCCAGCTGCTCGATCAGCTTGTCGATCTCGGCCCGTTGCTGGGGCGCGAGGGCGGGCTGCGATGCCGGCTGACTGGCCGGCTGGGTCGCGGGTGCGGACGCCGGCTGGGTTGTGGGTTTAGGGGGTTGTTTTTCAATTCTGTCGCCGGCCAACGGTATTACCTGGGCGACAGGCTGTATCTGAATTTCATCTACCCCGTCATTGCCGTTATTATCAGGCAATAGGGGTTCAGCTCCAGCTCGGACCCTTATTTCGACAGACCTGACAGGTCCATTTGGTTCCGCGCCTTTGACAATCATTCTGGTAGGATTAACCGGAATGGTGGCCGGAGGATTGATGGATTCAATGACCAGTTTAATGCGAGTTGCGACTTCGTCGCTGAGTTTGCGATTTGTGGCGATCTCCTTCAGAACCGGCACGACAGGTTGGCCCATTTCCTTGAGCTTGTTATAGGCGGCGTCCCGCTTGGCGAATTCGTCGGAGTCAAGCTGCTCGACGAGTTTGTCCACCTCGACCCGCTGCTGGGGCGTGAGGGCCGGCTGAGACGCGGGTTGACTGGCCGGCTGAGTCGCTGGGACGGATGCCGGCTGGGTGGCGGGTTCGGACGGTTTCCGGGGAGTTGCATTAGGATTCCTGACGCCGGCTGCAACTTGGGGTAGAATTGGGCCCATATCTTTGAGCTTGTTGTACGCAGCGTCGCGCTTGGCGAATTCATTGGAGTCAAGTTGTTCGACGAGCTTGTCCACCTCTGCCCGCTGCTGTGGCGTAAGGGCGGGCTGCGATGCCGGCTGACTGGCCGGTCGGGTCGATGGGCTGGACGCCGGTTGTGTTGTGGCATCGGGCATAATAGGATCGATCTTGGCTATCGGCGGCTTGATGACGCCGGGTACTGGCTGGGCCTGGACCAAGGCCCGTTGTTTGGCCTCCTTCTGTTGCATCGCGTCGGCCGCATCGTCGGCGCGTGCCTGTTGCACGCCCGACGCCCCCAGAGCCACGAGCATGACGGCGGCGGCCTTGCCGAGGAACGCCGGCCGCTTCGACGGTTCAACATGAGTCCGTGCGATTATGGCATCAAGCTGCGAGGCCGGCACGATCTCCAGCAGCGCGGCCTCCTCGGGTTGAAGTATCAGGCCGATCTCATCGGCGGCCCTGGCCCGCAGCGCCAGCAGGAGCTTGCGGAAATCCTGATCGACCGCCGCCTTTTTAATAAGGACGTCGATCCCTCGCGGGATGTCGCCGATGTCCTTTCCGCAGCCGGGCGGCCGTCCGCCTACAATGGTGGTCCTGACGGCCGGCATCTCGCGGCCGGAGTTTTCACATTCGCATTTGCGCCTGTCGTTGCCAGAGTTTTGTGCCATGTTCGGTTTATCCTTTATTTTAGCGCGCACTACATCCGCTCACATATTTGACGCACTTACCGCCAAAAAGTTCTCCACTTTTTTAAAATCATTTGCGGATAATTCACGGGCCGGAAAGAATTGTCTGGGACAAACGGAAGGCCGCGTTCGTAACTTGTGTCTCAATAGTGTGTTACGCCCATTGCAGGTCCGGTCCGCCTGGCTTTACGACGCCCAGTTTCCAGCATCGCTCGCCCATTTGCCGCAGTCGCGCCATGATCGGCTCGACCGAGGCCGGCGAGACGACCATCACGAACCCGACGCCCATGTTGAAGACGCGGTACATCTCGTCCCTGTCAACCGGGCCTTTCTTTTCGATCAGGTCGAAGATTTTCGGCATTGCCCAGCCGTCGCGTTTGATTTTGACGGTCAGTCCTTCGGGCAGGACGCGAGGCAGGTTGCCCGGCAGGCCTCCGCCGGTGATGTGGGCCATGGTCTTGACCGCTTTTTTCACCTTGTATCTGCCTAGGATGTCCATCACGGCCCGGACGTAAATCCTGGTCGGGATGAGCATCTGCTGGCCGACGCAATGCCCGTCGAGTTCCGGCGGCCGGTCGTCGGGTCCGTATCCGGCCCGCTCGAATATCACCCGCCTTGCCAGGCCGTAGCCGTTGGAGTGCAGGCCGCTGGACGCCAGGGCGACAGCAACGTCGCCCGGCATCACGTCCAGGCCGTCGATGATCTTTCTTCGCTCGACGACGCCGACGGCGAAGCCGGCCATGTCGAACTCGTCGGACTTGTAGAAATCGGGCATCTCGGCCGTCTCGCCGCCCAGAAGCGCGCAGCAGGACTCGACGCAGCCGTCGCTGACGCCCTTGAGTATCTCGGCCATCCGGCGGGGAGCCAGCTTGCCGACGCCCAGGTAGTCCAGGAAAAACAGCGGCTCGGCCCCGCAGCAGATCAGGTCGTTGACGTTCATGGCCACAAGGTCGATTCCGACGGTGTCAACCTTGTTGAGCATGAAGGCGACCTTGAGCTTGGTGCCCACGCCGTCGGTGCAGCCGACCAGGACTGGGTCCTGATAGTTTCTGCGGAGGAGCTTCTCGGCGAAGTCCAGCCGGAACATGCCGGCGAACCCGCCGTAGAGGCCCATGACCCTCGGCGTGTACGTCCGCTCGACCAGAGGCCGGATCAGGTCCACCATCTCGTCGCCGGCGTCGATGTCCACGCCGGACTGCTTGTATGTCATTGGTTTAAGCCGCTTTTTGGACATGCGGCGTATGTTAGCAGGCGACTTTGAAAACGCAAGGCCTCGCCGGCGCGATTGCCCCGCCAATGCCCGGTTTTCCGGTTTTTTGAAGTTTTTTTCCTTAAAGGCCTAACGTTGTTTGACAAAGCCGGGCCGAAGGAATTAATATCCTGACAGCAGCCATCGGCGGACCGTTGGCGGAAAATCCACGCGGCCCTTTGCGGTTTTACGGGCAGGCTCTGAATGGTGTCGGCTTGAGCGGCAGATCGAGGAAAATCCTTGTAGCCATTTCCTGTTTCGCGGCGGTTTTCTGCGCTTGCAGAAAGGAACCGACGGGCAGCAGCGGCCTCAGCGCCGGCCAGCAGATGGAACTGCGGACCTGGCAGAGCCAGCTTTCCGACCCCGGCAGGGACCAGCGCGAGCGGGTCGAGGCCGCCCGGCAGATGCTCTCGGCCCAGTATCCCCAGGCCATGCAGGTCCTCAAGGAGACGATGGAAGACGACCGCAATCCTTCTGCCCAGCAGGCGGTGGCGATCGCTGTGGCATGGCGGGGCACGGGACCGGCCGAACTGTTCGGGCCTTTGCTGGCGGCCCTGGCAAGCCGGGAAGGAATGGTGCGGTCCGCGGCGGCGCAGGCCCTGGCGGTTTATCGCGGCGATGAGACGCTGGGAAAAGTTATGGCCATCGCCAGAGACGTCAAGGCCGGAGGCGGAACGAGGCTGGCCGCGATAGCGTCGATCCAAAAGGTGTTGGACAAAAGAGGAGTCGAGGCCCTTATCGGCCTGCTGGACGATTCCGACAACATGGTCCGCGCGGCGGCAGAGGAGGCGCTTGTCAAGCTGACAGGCATCAGGTCGTTCGGGGCCGACAGGCAGCAGTGGCAGGGATGGTGGGAAAAAAACAGGGATAAGGACGCCTCGGATTGGGTCAACGATATGACCGAAGGTCTGGCCAGGTCGAAGGCCGCCCTGGAGGCGGAGAACGAAATTCTCCGAAAGCGCCTGATCCAGGCGATCGAGTCGGTTCTGGCGTCGCTGCCGGCCGGGCAGCAGAGGACCGCAAAGGTGCTCGATCTTCTGAAGGACCCCGTCGCCGAGGCCAGGCTTGTGGCCATAAAAGCGATGGAACAGTTGTCCGGCGGCGGTCCAGGCGTCCCGGCCGACATGCTTATACAGCTTCGCCTGCTTCTTACCGATCCCGACGCCCGGGTCAGGCAGGCCTCGGCGGCCATGCTCGCGGCACTGAACGACGCCGACGCCATCGGCCTGCTGCTGGGCAGGTTGAAGGTCGAGGACTCCCCGGCCGTCAGGCAGGAGATTCTCAAGTCCCTAGGGCAGATCGGCGACACGTCGGCCCTGTCGCAGATTCTTAACGCGCTGAACTCGCAGGTGGAAGACATTGCCTCCGCCGCGGCGATCGGGCTGACGAGAATCGCCATGAAGAAACCGCTCGATCCGTCGGTCCTGGTTGCGGCGGAGGAAATTCTGGTCAAGCGCCTCGCCGGGGTCGAAAAAAACAAAAACTCGACGGAGCTTCGCGAGTCGCTGCTTCAGGCCCTGGGCGCCGTCGGCGGGCAGGATGCCTCAAAAGCCCTCCGCGAGGCGTTGAAGGACCCGTCCGCCAGGATCAGGCTCGCCGCGGTCGGCGGTCTCAAGCAGATGCGTGCGACCGATGCCGTCGCCGGGATTGAGCCGCTCGCCGCCGATTCGGACAAGGGCGTCAGGCAGGCGGCGATCGAGACTCTCGCCTGGCTGGGCGGCGAAAAGTATCTGCCGACGATCCTCAAGCGGGCCGACTCCGCGGCGGAGACCGACGCCGCCGTCCGCCAGAAGGCCTGGGACGCCGTCATGGCCATCTGCTCGAAGTCCGACGAGCAGACGCTTCGGGATGTCCTGCGGCAGCTCGGCGGCATGAGCGATTCGGCGGCACAGCAGATAAGGTTGCGGCAGATTTTGGTCGACAGACTGCGGTCGGTCAAAAGCCCCAACCTGAGCGACGCTTTGCTGGAACTGGGCCAGTCGCTGGTGAAGTCGGGCCGGCCGGCAGAAGCGGCCCCGCTGCTGGAGGAGGCCTGCACGCTCTGCAAGGAAGCCGGCTCGCCCAAGGCCTCCGCGGTCTGGCTTGAATGGGTCGATTCGCTTCTGGCGGCCGATGACCCGCGCGTGGCAAAGGTCATCGCGCAGCAGGCCAACAACGCCGACTTCACGGCGGGCCTGGATAAACTTAACGCCCGCCTGGCGCTGCTTGAGTCGAAGGCTAACTGGTCGGCCCTGGTGCGGCTGGCCGACGAGGCGGTCAGGGAATTGCAGGCGAAGATCGCGCCGCGGACTCTCGACGCGATTAAGGCGATGCGCGACAAGGCCGCCGCCCAGCAGGTTTCGCAGGACCGCCAGAGGGTGGCCGGCCTGGCCGGCCAGCTTGTCGCCGCCGACGAGGCCGCAAGAAAGGCCGCCTCCGACGAACTCAAGGCCATGGGCGACCGCGCCGTCGGGCCGCTGCTGGACGAGCTAAAAAAGGCCCTGGCCGAGGAAAAGGTCAACGCCACCGCCGAAAAGGCCATCCTGGATATCCTCAAGCAGATCGCCCCAAAGCTCAAAGACTACGACCCCGCCGCAGCAAAAGACCTCCGCCTCAAACTTGTCAACTCATGGATCGAAGGTCTCAAGGGTGCAAATCCGTAGGTCGAGAAACTTGTTGCGCGAAAAATTCCCCGCGTGCAAACGAGTTGAGGCTGTCCGATAATTCCTCATCTATAAATACAAGGACCTCCGACGGTTATGTATGTGAATGCATAACTGAAAGGAGGTCCAAGCTATGCCTGCACGTGCCACGGACGGCACGTGCCTGGCCCAACTGGTG
>JACRIL010000017.1 GCA_016235825.1 Planctomycetota bacterium | reverse complement strand
CACCGAGACGCAGAACCGCAATCGGCGCGCACGGCAGTCCCACGTGAAAGCCAAACTCAGGCGGTTACGCAGACTTGGCGTCAAGTTGTATAAGCTGCGATGCTGCATCATGCCAGAGGAAGTTTCGTTGTAGTGTTAGGAGATACACCGAAACGCACTCCGTCGTTCGCCACCTGCCCCCAGGAGATTTTTTCGCTGGTCGCAGGGGCAGTGGTTGGGCTTGTGGTTGGTTGCCTGGTTTTATTTTCCGCATCTCCCGCTCTTGCGACGCCGACACCGGCGACAATCACGGACGTGCCAAGGAAGGCCGCGGCCACGGCCAGCAGAACCCAGGTATTCAACCGCGTCATGAGTTTTCTCCTGTTGTCCACGAGACCCTTTATCCTGTCTTCCATCCGCCATCGCGGCTGAACGAGGCAGGCCGTGGCGGGCATTTTCTGATAGACGGTTGTTTTGCTGGCCAGGTCCACCAGGCAGCGGGCGTATTTCTGCGGCTCGGTCCGCCGAAGGACGTAATTATCGCAGACCTCCTCGCGTGCGGCCGACAGATGCCTGTTGAGCAGATGCACCAGAGGCAGCGGCCAGAAAATCATCTCGACCAGCCGCTGGATGAACCCTATCCAGTGATCGCGCTGGATGATGTGCGCACACTCGTGCGTCAGAATATCGGCCAGTTCGTCCGTGGAAATAGTTTGCGGCAGATGTTTGGGCAAAACCGCCGCCGGCCTGAAAAGCCCGACTGTGATCGGGCTGCCGACTATCCCGGAAAGCATGATCGGCGGGAGTTTTTCCACTCCCAGCGCCGCCCGCACCCGCGCGAGCACGGCCCCATGCCGCCGACCGTCGAACGGCTTCAACTCATGCCGCAGGCTCGTCAGCACGCCCCAACCGTGGATCATCCTTGCCAGCAAAAACAGCGAACCGGCCGCCCAGACCGCCAGAACCGCCGCCAAAACGCCGCGGACAATTTCGCCGGCCGTAACGGATGGCGGCACGGCGAGGGTCGCCGACACTGACGAGGCAATCGGCTTGGGAGCTGGCGCAGGCGCGACATCTGTTTTGCCAATGGCCGAAGGCGGAACCGCCACAACGGGCGCGGGAATCGGCGACAGGTCGGAAACATTGCTTGTCTCAAGCAAAGGCGCAACCGGCGTCGGCCTGGCGGCAGCCGCCTGCGGAACCGGCGCCGGCCTGTTGAGGCCCAGATCAAATGAAATGGTCGCCAGACCCAATCTGTCGGCGACAAAGGCCGTCGCCGGGCTGGCGAGCGTAACAGCCAGCGCCGCCACGCAGAGCGCATAGCGCACCGCGGCGTTCCGCCTCGCCAGAACCGCACCGATCAGCCAAGCCAATAGAATCGCCAGAATCGCCTGGGCCAGCGCGTTGGCTGCAAGCAGCATCGTCCCGTCGCCCGGATAAAATTTCAGTATCCAGTTCATGGTCTGCCTCCCGTCGATTCGTCAATGATCCGCCTCAGGTGTACGGCCTCTTCCTCGGATATCCCCCGCGAGTTGAACAGCGTCATGACCATGTTGGCGGTTGAGCCACCGAAGGCCGTATCGACAAGGCGGGTCAGAAGCCCTTCCACGGCGTCGTCCTTCTGCACCGCCGCGGAGTAAACCAGTTCATTGTCGATCTTGCGGCACTTGAGCCATCCCTTTTCCGCCAGGCGGGCCAGCACGTTCATCACTGTGGTCCGCACCACCTTGCGGCCGGAAGGCAGGGCCTCCCAAATCTCGGTAACCGTGGCCCGGCCTTTCTGCCAGACTATCTGCATCAATTCCAGTTGGGCCTCGGTCAGCTTCGGCAGTTTCTTACTGGGCATTCGATTCTCCTTGCATGTCCCTTTCGACGCACTCTACGACAACTATCGTATTGTACTACGACAACTGCCATAGGGACAAGAGAAAAACGGGAAATATTTTAAAAAATTTTCGTGGGATAACTTTACCGAACCGGGCGGTGCGGTTAAATAGGAACGGCTGCCGGCCGGTTTTCCCGCCCCGATCTGACGCGGCGGTTATTTTGCTGGCTCGGCCGGCTTGGGGTTCGCATCGCGGTTGGCAAACTTTTTGCCGGTAACGTACATCAGCACGTTGGCGGCGATCTCGAAATTTGCCTTGCCTGTCGCCACAGAGAATGTCTGCCAAGCCAGTGAAAGGTCAACGTCCGTGTGAATTACCAGGGGACGGGCTCCATCGTGGATTTCGTAAAGTTTGACTCCCTGCGGAAGCTTATACTGGACTGTGTTGAGTTTATGGTCCGCTCCGCAGTCCTTCAGCTCGTTTTCGGGATCGATTTTTTTGTAAAAGTTCCGCATCCCATTGCTGAACGCCGCACCGCCGCACTCAGTTATGCTGAAGATCGTCCCGCCCCCTTTGATGTAGGTCTGAAGTTTCTCAATATCCGCGTCGCTGAATTTGGGCGCCCTGGAGCCTGTTATCACGAGAATCGGCGAGCCGAGCCACTCCCGCGGGTCGGATTTCAAGGATACGACCTGCCAGTTAACCTCAGCCTCGAAGATAGTTTCGGACCAACGGCAAAAGTTGGCCAAGGCCCGCGGACGGTTGTTCCAGTCGCCGTCATACTCCAGGCGGCTGACGATTACCGGCTGCCGGCCTCGCGCCAGGAACAACAGGGCGTAGCTGGTCGAATCGAAATATGAACTTTCAGGCGCCTGAAGCACAAATGATTTCTCAAATATCGCCTTGATCCTCGCCGAAACTTCAGGATCGAGGTCTTTTTCCTGCATTTTTTTCATCAGTGCGGCTTTCGCCGGTTCGCCGATATTCTTGAGCTTTTCGGACGCCGCCTCACGAACATTGAATTCATTATCGCCGAGCTGGACTATCATTTTTTGTATCTCCTCGTTGAGGGCCGCCGTATTGCCGTCCGGTCTGCCGTCATCGGGATTGCCCTTTCCATGCGCCCATGACCCATCCTTGTCCTGTGAATTCAGGAGCAGTTTAGCGCCGGCCTTGAACCAGTCAACCTCGCCGAAATGCTTCCTGCCGCTGGCCAGGCCCAAACGCGCCACGCCATACAAATAATAATTGAATCCCTCATTACTTTTATCCGCCAAAGAATCCGTGAAAATCTTATCCATCCAGTCCATGCCCTTTTTGATCGGCGCAAACTCGTTTGCCATGTTGCATTTGATGAACTTGTCGGACATGATGGCATCGATAATGACAAACATGCCCGCCAGCGAGTTTACTGTCGCGGCCGGATCGCATCCTCCGGCGTCTTTGGAATCGGATTTCCACCCGCCGTCGGAATTCTGGCTGACAATGCACTGTTTGAGGCACATCTCAAAATAACTTCTGGGCACTTCCACGCCCGCCCTGGCGCCTGCCCATGCGCCTTGCAGCCCATATTGACTGCCGGAACCATCTCCCACAATAACTTCGACATCGGCAGCAAGCTGATCGCGATATTTGTTCTGGAGTTGCACATTTGCGGCACGATATGCAAGACAACACAGGGATTTGTCATATGTATTGCCCGCCTGCAACGAGTCGGCCGCTTTGAGCCATTCGAGGGCCTTCTGTATCTTTTCGTCTTTGGCCGGTACGCCGCTGGCGAGGAGGGCGCAGATCGCCAGGGCCGTCGGCCCGGTCCTCATTTTAGCCGGCCAGCTTCCGTCGGTCTGCTGCCGGCTCAAAAGCCATGCTCTTCCTTTCTCGACCGCCTTTTCAATGTTGGCGGCGTTAAACTCGACGGCCCCGGCCGGCGATGCGGCAGGACCGCCGGGAGCTTGCCCGGATATGCCTTCGCCGCCGGCGTTCACGATTCCGCCGGCTGTCAGGATTGTTCCTGCAAAAATACCGACTATTGCCGCCATCGTTCTGGTCATAATCTTTCTCCCATTGGCCACGAGCGCCTTGTTTTGGAAAATTCTTCCGTCTTCATTTAGACGCACGAACTCCTGAATAGTTCCCGTATAATCTGTTTTTTAAATAAATCTCTACCCAGACGGGCCCCGATCGTTTAACGCTCCCACTGATGAAGGGACTCAATCGCGTTCCGGATTGACGAACTTGTATTGGCCATTGTTTTCCTTGGCGATCTTCCGCATGACCTCTTCCGCCTCTTTCGGCCTTTCGCCCATTGTCGCCAAGCTGGGCAATCAGTTTTTGATCTCCTCGGCATTTGCCGCCGGGGCCGTGGCCGGGCTGGTGGCCGATTGTACCGCCTTGCCCGGCCCGACAATCTCGATCTCCACGCCGCCGGTGGAGAATACACAACCCTTGCGATCATCGTAGCTGACCGCAACCGTATACTTTCCAGAGGTCAGCGGCGGCACAGCCGGGACATACCGCATTCCTTTTTTCCCGAAAGGTTGCAGGCCGTATTCGCTGCATTCGTTCTTCCCTGGCAGTTGAGTCCCGCGAAGCCACTCCGTCGTTCCAAAAACCGCCCTGATCTCGTGTGTTTTTGAGGCTCCAGCCTTGAGTTCCAAATAATTGTCCAACGCGATATCCAGCTCGCTAAGGGGGTGTATTTTCGCATATATCCGTGCGCCTTGCTCCGACCTGAAGCACGCCCGCCAGCCGTAGGCCTCATTGAATTCAGGAAAGTAATACCTGATGTCTTTGCCGCTATTGTTGGCTACCGTTACATTGAGAAGAATCGCGGGTTCCCCTGCCCCATCCGACCTTTCGGCAAATCCTGTTTTATTTTCATACTGATACCGGCGAACGCCGCAAGACAGTCCGGTCTTAATGCCGTTGACCACATCGCCCCAACAGGTCCATTTCTCGAACAATCTCTCGATCCTTTTCGATATTTCGGGATCAAGGTCTTTTTCCTTCAATTTTTCCATCAGCGCCGGCTGGATGGACTGCCCGATCTTCGCCAGACTTTCGTAAGCCGCGTCTCGGACCTTGACATCGCTGTCGCCAAGCTGGGCGATCAGCTTTTTGATCTCCTCGGCGCTGGCCGCCTGCGCCGTGGCGGGTTGTGTGGTTTTATTTTCTGTCTCGTCGGTATTTGCAAAACCAATCTCCCTGAATTGCGCCCGCAGGGTTTGGTTGAATGCCTCGACCACCAATTTCCAACGCACGCCCTGTAACGGCCGGATTATTACAGGTACCGTCTCGGCAACACCGGGACCGTAGGCCTCTTTTTTTCGGCACAATAGCTGATAAAGCTGTTCCGGCTCAGTCATGGTCTGGCCGTCGAGAATGAATTCGCAAGCGGCAGACCCGTCGCCAAGCGGGCGAAGGGTGATAATGATCGGCCCGGGGGGCGGACCGGCTATGGCTGATGGCCTTGGATTGGGTTTCACGATGGAATCCCCGGCCTTGAAATTATACTCTTCCGCCTTTTTCGGGTCCTTATGCTCAAAGGCTTTGGACCAAATATTGTAGATATAGTACTTAAACACTCCGGTCACGTAGTCGATGGCCGGCTCGGCGTCCTTGTTCATGACTTTCTTGGCAGACTCCGAAAAATCGGCGGCCTTCTTGAGGGCTGCCTCGAACTTTTTATTCCCTTCGTCCAGCTTGTCCAGCTTGATATCCGAGACCCCGTCTTCCGCCAGCTTCTGGGCCGACTCGATCAATTCTTCCAGTTTGACTTCGGACGAAGCCGCAGCGGGATTTGTCGCCGGCTGCGTAGTTTTGTTGCCCGGCTCACCAGCTTTTGCACTATAGACACCGGCAATTATCGCATAGATGCCAAGGCAGACCGAAATGACACTCAACATCATCCAGGTATTCATTCTCGTCATGAGTTATCTCCTCTTTCCCGCAATCCCGCTACAACCAAGAGCTGCTTCACAACCGCGATTATACCCCGCCCGGCAGCATCAACAAGAACAATTGGAAACAGGCCGCAGGCAATAAACGGATATCCAAATCAAACGTTGACCTTCGGGATCGCGAATGATATTTTACGGTTACGACGCGAGCCGCCGGCAGGATTCGGGCGGCTCGGCCGGACAGGAGAAAGCCGCATGGCGACGGGCCTTTTGATAACGAAGATACTGGACGTTGTGATTGTAAACTTCGGCAACAGTGCCATCCTGGACGGCACTGCCGTCGAGGCCATCGGCAAGGAGATATACGCGCTGGCCGACGAGCAGGCCCACAGAAAGGTCGTGCTGGACATGTCGGCCGTCAGGTTCCTGTCTTCGCAGATGCTGGGCGTGCTGATCGCGTTCCAGAAGAAGATGGCGGCGATCAAGGGCAGGTTCGTCATCTGCGGCCTGCGGGCCGACCTGGCGAAGGTCTTCAAAATCACCCAGCTCGACAAGCTGTTCCTGTTCGCCGAAAACGAAGACAAGTCGCTGCGTTCGCTCGGCGCATTTGCGCCGAAATAACCCCCACCTCTGCCGGAGGACATTCAACGATGAATAAGCAGATCAAGATTTTTCTGACCGGCCTGCTGGTCCTGATCCCGTTCGCCATTACGGTCTGGATCATCTGGATTCTGGCGCAGTGGCTTGGCGGGCTGGGGTACAGCCTTGTCGGACTGATCGGCCCGCTGCGCGACGCGCTATGGGACAAGCCCTGGCTTTGGTCGATCATCGGCGTGGTGATGGTGCTGGTCGGCATTTACCTGATAGGCCTGCTGATGAGCCTGGTGCTGTTCCGCCGGATGTTCGGCTGGCTGGACCGCGTGATGAACCGCCTGCCGGGCGTCAACATCATCTACCAGGCGGTCCGCGACATGGTCAAGCTCTTCGACGGCTCGTCCAGCAAGATGGGCAAGGTCGTCATGTACCGGCCCGCCGGCAGCCAGATGGAGATGCTGGGCATACTGACCAACGAGAACCCGCCCGGCGTGAACGCTCCGGGCAAACCCAAGCGAGTCTGCGTATATGTTCCCTTCGGGCTGGCAATCGGGGGGGTTGCTCTACTACGCCGCACCCGAAGAACTGCGGGAGATCGACCTGCCCGTCGAGCAGGCCATGAAGCTGTCGGCCATGGCGAACGTCGGAGGCGGAACAGCGCAGCAGCAGACAAAGACCTGAAAATCCTCAATGATCCAGTTCCATTATCCGTTTGCGATAGTGCATGTAACTGGCATATGAGACATTGTCCGGCACGCCGTGGTCGCAGGTCGGGATGTACCCGCCGCGTTTGACCATGAACGGAATCACTTTTCCGAGGTAGTTGTCGATGGCCTCGGGTCCATCGGCCAGCACACGCTTGTCGATCCCGCCGGACATCACAAGGTCGGGATATTTTCGGGCTATCGCCACCACGTCATTGCCGGCAGCGACCTCGAACGGGGACATGACGTTCATTCCGACCTCGCGATACAGGTCGATGACCTCGTCGCAGTTGCCGTCGGTATCGACCTCGAAAAACTTCAGCGGCCGGGCCTGGCGGGAATTAATGTTAATGACCAACTGCCGGTAATACGGAAAAATGAACCGGCGGACCATGTCCGGGCTTATCAGCAGCCCGTGGTTGTAGCAGATGTCCTCGCCAAAGAATATCTTGTCGATTGCCACATATTTCTGGAAAAACGCGCTGACGGCATCGGCCAGGTCCAGCCATGCCTGCATCATCTTGTGGATCAGCCCCGGATCGTCCACAAACATGTAGCAGATTTCCTCAGGCCCGACCAGCGCCCGCAGGTACATGTACGCCCCGATTCCATTCAGCGAGACCATGTAATTGTCCCGGCTGGCGTCTTTGAGCGTCTCTATCTCTTTGTCCGCGCCTTCCCACCGCTGCGGCGTTTTGGGATTGAGCAGCGGAAGAACCCCTTCCTGCCAGTCCTTTTCGCAGGTTACCGCGTGCTTTAGATACGTCGGCATGAATCCGTGCCGCCGGCCTTTGAAAAACCTGACGACCCGCCCGGCCTCGTCGCGGACGATCTCGTAGTCGTCGCCGGTTTCCAGCACCGTGGGCTTTATCGCGGGGCAGAATGCCGGCTCGCACCAGCCGAGCCTGCAAATGCTCACCACGCCGCCAGGATCAAATCCGAAAAGCCTGTTGTAGTCGTAGTCCGCGCCGGCGGGCATGCCCTCTTTTTTCCATCGCTCGTAGGCCTCGCCCCAGATGTAAAATTCCCGGCGTATCAAGTGGTCCACCGGTTTTAATTCGTATGTCGCCCACGTTCTTTCTCTGGCGTCCATTGCTTGGCCTTTCTCTTCAGCTTCCTGAATTGTATATTTTGGATGACATGTCGGACAGCCGTTAATATCTGCCATCTGAAATATATTGTATTTCAAGGCCAGTTGTCGCCCCCAGAAAAAAGATATGTCTAAATTGGAATATATATTGTATAATTTGGCATTGTGTTCAAAGCCTTTGAAACAGGGAGACAAAACGTGATTTCACCTTCGCCAGAGATGGGCAAAATCCTTCTGACCGGCAGCGGCAGGGATTCCGGAACCGGGCCCGGCATGCGGACATATCCCGATTATGCCCTGGTTTATGTGCTTGAAGGGCACGCCGCATACTCAGACGCCAACGGCCTGGAGCTCATCCTGGCCGCCGGCGACGTAATTCTGGTCTTTCCATCACTGCCGCACCGATATCAGCAAGCACCTAACAAGTCATGGGTCCAGATTTTTCTGACGTTCAACGGGCCCATCTTCAAACTTTGGGGAAAATCCGGCCTGCTGGACGGCCGATGTCCGATCTATCACGTCGAACCGGTCGAATACTGGCACGGCCGGATAAAATCGGTGCTGAACACCCCCGGCGTGACCGGAACAGGCCCGGCCTGGATGGAGGTCTGCCGCCTCCAGATGCTGCTGGCGGACATGCTGGCTGACGAGAGAGCACGATCGGTCTCGACGGACGACACGCAGTGGCTTCGCAAGGCCTGCGGCCTGCTGGAAAATCCCGGCCGCGGCGGTCCCGATTGGAACAGGCTCGCCCGGCAACTGGATTGCTCTTACGAAAACTTCCGCAAGCGGTTCCGCCGGCTTGCCGGATTCTCGCCCGCACAATACCGGGCCAGAAAAACCATCGAGCTTGCCTGCCGGATGATCCAGCAGTCGCGGACGCCGGCCAAGCAGATAGCCTACCGGCTCGGTTTCAGCGACGAGGCCCATTTCTCGCACCGATTCCGGCAGATCACCGGCAAAAGCCCGCGCCAGTTCCGCAAGAGCCTTATGCTGCCGCCGGGCGATTGAGAGTCTCAAAAAGCGTCTGTCTGATCTTGACCGTCAGGTCCGCCGTAGTTAATATTTACATGCAGAAAAGGACTTCAAAGGAACAACCAGGGATGGCCAAAAAGAAAACAGCCTCGAAGAAATCTCCAGCTTCCGCCAAATCAGCCGGCTCTTCCGGCCAAAAAGGCCTGTTTGACGATGTTTCAGGCGGAAAACTAAAACCCAAGAAACAAACCCCAAAGATCGCCGATTCACCAAAGGTTTCGCCGTCTGGCAAGGCCGCAGAAAAGCCGGCTGCTAAAGCAGTCGAACCGGAAACTGTCGAATCGGACGCCGAGGCAACATCGCCAGCCGCCAAGTCAGCCGCCGGAAAAAAATCCCGCGCCGCCTACGCCACGGCCGAGACGATGGCCAAGGCCCAGCGGAGCATCTCCGTCAGCGAGTTCTTCGCCAAGAACCGCCACCTGCTGGGCTTCGACAATCCGCGCAAGGCCCTGTTGACCACGGTTAAAGAGGCGGTCGACAACTCGCTGGACGCCTGCGAGGAGGCGGGCATCCTGCCGGCGGTCGAGATCGCCATCAGGCAGATAACCGAGACGCATTTCTGCGTGTCGGTGCAGGACAACGGTCCGGGCATCGTCCGCCAGCAGATACCCAACATCTTCGGCCGGCTGCTCTACGGCAGCAAGTTCCACCGCCTGCGGATGAGCCGCGGCCAGCAGGGAATCGGCATATCGGCCGCCGGCATGTACGGCCTGCTGACCACGGGCAAACCCATCAGGATAACCTCGCGCACCAGCCCAAAGGCCCAGGCTCACTATTACGAACTCCAGATCGACACCCGCAAGAACCTGCCCGACATAATGAAGGATGACAAGATCGACTGGGACGCCCCGCACGGCACGAAGGTCGAGATCGAGCTTGAGGCGAAATATCTCAAGGGCAAGCAGAGCGTGGACGACTATCTCCAGCAGACGGCCATCGCCAATCCGCATGTAACGCTCGTCTACCACGCCCCTGATGGCAGGAACGAGACGTACAGCGCGTCGGTTTCGTCCTCTCCGCCGCTGCCCAAAGAGGTCCGGCCGCACCCGCTGGGCGTTGAACTGGGCGTGATGATAAAGATGCTCCAGGACACCAGGGCAAAAACCGCACAGCAGTTTTTGACCAGCGAGTTCTCCCGCGTCTCGCCCCGCGTGGCGAAGGAGATTCTGGACAAGGCCGGCATTGATTCAACCACCAGGGTTTCGCGACTGACGGCGGAGAACGCCAAGGCCGTTTACCACGCGGTCCAACAGACGAAGATAATGGCCCCATCGACCGATTCGGTCGTGCCGATAGGCGAGGAACAGCTCATATCCGGCCTCAAGCAGGTGGTGCAGGCCGACTTTTATGCCGCGGTCTCGCGAAGCCCGGCGGTTTATCGCGGCAACCCGTTCATCATCGAGGCGGCAATCGCCTACGGCAAACCGGGCGACGGCGAGGCGGACAGCGCCGAAGCCCCGGCCGAGCAGAAACAGACGCAGCAGCTTATCGACGGCCTGATGCCTCACCCGGCCGGCGAGGCTCAGATGGACGATGACGAAGACGATTCCGAACTGGCCCGCGTCATCCGGTTCGCCAACCGCGTGCCGCTGCTCTACCAGCAGGGCGCATGCGCTATCTACAAGGCCGTTACCGGCATGAACTGGCGAGCCTACGGCCTGATTCAGGGCAGAGGCGCATTGCCATGCGGGAACCTGGTCATCGCGGTCCATATGGCCTCGGTCTGGGTGCCGTTCACGAGCGAATCGAAGGAGGCCATCGCACAGTATCCGGAAATAATGAAGGAGTTGAAACTGGCACTCCAGGAGTGCGGCCGGCAGCTTGGAGCGCACGTTCGCAAGACCGCCAGGATCAACACTGAACTCAAGAAACGCAGCTACATCGAAAAATACCTCCCCGCCATCGGCGAGGCACTGCGGGACATCCTGGACCTCAAGGAAAAACAGGTTGACAAGGTCTGCAAAGACCTCAAGAAAATACTCGAACACAGCAGAAAATTTTGACGGCAGGTTTCTCCGTCATCTAATGAAAACGACGCCGAGATCTTTGCAAATTTTTCTGGCAAGATTATCTACAATCTCATTATGACGAGGAATTGCGGAACGACGATTTTGGGCCGGATTGAGCCACCATGAATGCCGCCCGCCTTCCCGAATGAAGACACACCCATGCCTACGGAGGTGCTGGAGCAATTCAGTGCGTTTCATACCTTGATCGGCTCTTCACTGAAACCAGCCGCTGCCGCCCTGATCGCATCCTGGCGGTTAAAATCGAGCATTTCAGAAAGGCTTACGCGAAGGCTTTCCAGTAATTCTTCGCGCGTCGGTTCCTGGCAGTTGACGCCTGGAACCTCTTCGATCCAGCCAATCCACCAATTCCCTTCCTTCTTGGTTATCGCGGTATATGTATTCGACATATTTTGAACCTCTTTTGTTGCCTTTATTATATCCGATTTCACAGTCGTAGAATACAAAATCAGAATTCCCACGAGAAATATTCCATCCCACGAGATCATGAAGCCCATTTGGTCTGAAGTTTGCGATTATGTCTGGCGCAGTTTGCCCCGGCAGGGGCATCGTGTTGTCGCCGCGGGTGGAGCGAAGACCGCCGTCAGGCGGACGGAGCGAAGCCCGGGGAAAATCACCATAGAGAAAGTTTCATTTCCCGCTCGCGCCGCTGGCTGGCATGCCGGAATCCTTGAACGCACCGGCCATTATTTTCTGAGGTACCGCTGTTTCGTCTTCGACCGTCTTTGCCCACAACGATTTTCGTGAGTCGATTATATCATTGGCCGGGGCATTAAAAAATTTGGGATCGTCCGCCGTGGCGCGAATGAAAATTGGAAACTTTTCTAATGACGACTGTTCCCCAGGGTTCCGCTTCGTCCGCCTTGCGGACTCCGCTCCACCCTGGGCTACTATCATGCCGGCCCTGCGGGCCTCAAATTCGGCGGCGATGAATACGCAAGGTATCCATGTTGCGTAAAAAACTGTACGAGGCAAAAATGGCGATTGCGGTCCGGCCTTTTTATTTTAAAAGCGATAAGGCGTCAGTTCACTTCATCTTGTCGAGCATTTTCTGGGCCTGCTTTGCCTCGTCGCTGCCGGCGCACTGCTGGATGATCTTCTTGAGCAGGTCCTTGGCCTTCTCGTTCATGCCGTTGTCGGCGAAGTCCCTTGCCCGCTGCAAATCCTTTGCGGCCGGGCTGTCGGCCTGGGCTGGCGTCTCCTGTGCGGTTGAGGCTCCCGATGAACTCATTGTACTGCCCGGATTTGGCTGCACCGCCTGCGGGACTGGGGTCGGGGCCGGAGACGAAGGAACGTCTGTCTTCAGGTCGGTCATGAAGGCCTTCAGGTCTCCGCCGCAGCTTCCCACCAGCGTAACAATGCTCTCGGGCGGCACCGGAAGCGAGGCCTTCCCGCCAGTTATCGCAATGTCCTCAAGGGCGTGGAAATTTTCCTTCTCGCTCGTCCTGAAGCCCTTGAATGAGGCCACTTTCAGGTTCGCGGGCACCGTGATATTGACCTTGTGCTCCTCCTTCTCCATATTGGTCAGCACGACGGTGAGCGTCTTGTGCGTCTCGTGCAAAAACACGCAGACGTTCATGTCGTAATTATCCGGCGAGGCGTCCAGCCGCACGGCGCCTGGCCGGATGAACCGGAAATACTGCTTGGCGGCGTTGTACTTCTTGGCCGTAAGGTCTCCCTTGCACGTCAGGTTGTACTGAGTGAGTTTGTCGCCGTCCTGAAACGACCAGAAAATCCACGCGTTGAGGTTTCCGGCGACCAGGGCATCATGCACGTTCAGACCGATGGTCAGGGCGCCATCCGGCCGGTCGCCCCTGCTTTTGTTTTCAGATTGATGTATCCACTCGGGCTGCGCACCTGAAGTCTCCGACATCCAAAGCTCCTTTTTGTGGCTGGCCAGATCGCCATAGTAGTCCTGCCACCCCTTCTTGCTGGACGCCTGGGTCATTCCGTCGGCCGCATAGCCGTGGAAAGCCCATGCCATGAACATGTCAAGAGTCTCGGGGTCCTTGGCTATCTGGCCGATGTACTTCATGTTGTGTCCGTAGAAGAACTTCCCCTTGGAATCGCTGCCCATGTGCTCGGGGCCGAAGAGCTTGGTCTTGACATCATATTTCTTGAACGCCTTGGCGACGGCCAGGACAGCATCGTGATAGTCGCTGGTATCCTCTTTGTAGACGCATGAATTATACGGTTCCACGAAACGCAGCTCGTTTTGAATGCTCAGGGCGAAAACAGGCACGCCGTAGGTCTTTTCAAAACCCTTGCAGAAGGCCGCCAGGTACTTGGCGAAGTGTTCCCTTCTGTCCGGCAGAAGCCTCCCGCCCCGTTTCGTATCGTTATTGTCCTTCATCCACTTCGGCGGACTCCAGACGGAGGCGACCAGCTTCATCTCGTCGAGCTTCTTGTCGACGATCGGCTTGATGACGTCGCCGACAATCGATATCGCCCTGGCCTTGAAATTCATTTGCCCGATCGTCTTGTCGATAGGGTCGCTCAAGAATGCGTCCATATCTCCAGGCGCTTCCTTTAAAAGTTCCGGACTGATCTCCATCCGGGCGATCGAGCAGCCGATGTCGCGGGCGAACATCTCCGGAAATTTCGGATCGTCGTACTTGAGCGAATATGGATAAAGCATCGCACCCAGACCGGTGATGGTCTGGTATCGCTTGGTCGAATCTATCGTGATGTTCTTTTCGCCGGCCTGCAACTGCGATAAACACGCCCCGCCAAAAATTGCCACTGCCAATCCCGATGTTAAACTGGCCATCTTCATTTTGTTCTCCTATTTCAAACGTTTTATATCTATGTATTATTGCCTTTCATCCGCCGTGAGGTTACATAATTCCGGAGAAATGCCTGAAATAAGGGAAACAAGCATAATTCGTTGCCGCAAATGACGTTGTGAGATAATGGCATAGGTCTCGCGACGTTTTTTTCTGGTAGGTCCTGATAAAAATTCTTCTGCGCGCGGTGAAATTCCTGCTGTTGCCGACTTATCCGGCGCTTGATGTGCTGGCGACCCAGAGGAGAGATTACCCCTCGAGTATCGCCTTGCCTCGCAGGAGCTTGTCCCTGAAGGGGCCTTCCCTGAAGGCCTTGTGCCATTTTTTCATGATGAAATAACCGGCCGAGCCGATCACATCGTTTCGCCAGTGCCGGTACCACTTTCGCCAGCGGGTCCGCAAATTGACCAGAGGGAGCATGGCAAGCGGGAAACGTATGGTGTGCAGCATCACCCCGAACATCCGTCTGAAGCGATAGAACCCGCCCATCAGGGCCTGCATCGACAGATGCATGTCCTCGGGCGTCAGCGGCTCATCCGGCACGATGATCGGAAAGTTGCCGTCATAGTATTCCCAGCCGATCTCGCTGTTGGGCAGGACCCGGCCTTCCTTCTGGAGCCTGTCGCGAAACTCTGTCCCCGGCAGCGGCACCGGCAGGAGAACCTGCACGGTGTCCATGCGGGCCTTGCTGAAAAAGGCCCTATACCGCCTGATCCTTTCCTGTCCGCTCATTTTGAATTCCACGCCCGGGCGCATGGGATATCCGAATATGAACATGCCGTGGACCAGAAACCCGTGCCGGTGATATGTCCTGGCCAGTTCGGCCATGTCGGCCGCAACCAGGTGCTTGCCCATCGCGCGAAGCTCCTCGTCGATAGGCGACTCGATCCCCACCGCCAGGCACTTGATGTTGCAGGATCGCATTGCCGTCAGCAGTTCCGTGTCGCGGGCGCAGTCCAGCCTTATCTGAACGGTGATAAAAAGGCTCAAACCCATTCGCTCCTGATATTCTCGCAGGATTTGGCAGAATCGCAGCGTCTCTTTGCGGTCCTGGGCGAACTGGTCGTCGACGATGAAGAACTCGCGCGCGCCCTGCCCCTCGACGAGATATCTTATCTGCTCCAAAAGCCTCTCGGGGCTGGCCGGGCGTGCCCGCCCCTTGACCGAGCAGAACTCGCAGTTCATGCCGCAGCCGCGTATGCGGCTTATCGGAAAGACCCTGATTCTGGCGAATCGCAGCAGGCCGAAATCCGGCAGCGGCAGCGGCTCAAAATCTTCCATCGGCTCCCTGGGCGAGGTGCTCAGGGGCCTGCCCTCCTTCAGGAAGGTAATGCCCGGCACTTTTTCGAAATCGCCGCCGGCGTCGCGGGTCTCCAGCAGTTCGCGCACGGCCGTCTCGCCCTCGCCGTTGACGACCGCGTCGAGCCCGCCGCGGAGGGCCTCTTCGGGCAGGGCGGTGAGGTGATGGCCCCCGCCGACAGTGAAGGCCCCGGCCTTTTTGTAAAAGGCCGCCACCTGCATCAGCCTGGGAATCGTGCAGGAAAGCCCGCCGTAGAATCCCACTGCGTCGGCCTTGCGCATCTCCTGAAGCGCCGCGTGATCGGGCCGTCCGCCGTCGTCCATCGGACCGGGAAAACGGTAGTTGTTCTCGTCGATGATCTCGACGTCCCAGCCGGGCATCTTGCTGACGCTGGTCGCCACGCAGAGCGGACCCAGGGCGGTGGTCTTCCTGGCTATGTGGCTGTAGATGTTGAAGGCCGGATAACCGGGAATGATCATCCGAAAGAGCCGTCGCACAGCGGGATAATTTTTGCCCGTCCCGCTCTCCAGGCTTTGCGCGGGCGAACCCGCGCCGGAATCCGTGTTCATCTGTTCATCTTTCTCGTCTGGCCTGACCCATAATCACTCGCTTTCGCGCAAGGCAGATGCCGTCAGGTTTGGTTTTTGGGTGCGGCTATTCCAGCCGCACATACGTTATTATATAGCCTTGATGCCACGAAAACGAGTTTATTCAGCCGCCAAAACGCAATGCCTCAGATCAGACGAGCGATTTGCGTTTTCGGAGCATCCATTCGGCCGCGAGCAGGCACAGGATAATAATCAGAATCGGCCAGCCCAGATGCTGCCAGACTTCACGCCGGTTGACGACGGCCCTTTCCTTGGGCTCCGAGATGCGTTCGAGATCGTCCAGCAATTCGGGCAACTCGGCCAGCGGGACGAATCTTCCGCCGCCGGCCTTGGCCGTCTGGCTCAGCAGGTCGAAGTTCGCCAGGGCATCCATCGCCTCCAGGTCTCGCCGCACGACCTCGAACTGATATTCCGCCGACTGTGCGGCGCCCTCGACCTGGGCGGCTATTTGCAGTTTGTAAACTCCCGGCGACTGCGGCGAAGGCGGCGTTCCGGCGCACATCCTGTCCTCCTGCCGCAACGCGAGAGGCGTCTGCTTTCCGTCCGGCGCGACCATCTTGACGTCCATCACCCCGCCCCTGACGGGCTTGCCTGAGGCATCCTCGACGCCGGCCGACACGCTGACGGTCTCGGTCCCCGCCGCCAGCCGATCCAGATCGTACGAGGGCCTGTCGGCGTGAATCCAGACGTTCCCCTTGGGCTGGGCCAGGTATATCGCCGCCTGCCGCCAGAAACGCTTTTGCATCTCGCCCGTGTCTTTCGGCGAGAGCACCCACTGGTACGTCGTGTCGAAGGCGATCGCGGCGGTCCTGCCCGAACCATATTGCTGGATGGCGATCAGCGGGTTGCCGGCCGCGTCGGAAGCCAGCAGCGTCGCGCCGGGCTTTATCCCCGTCAATTTGTTGGCGCCCAGCAGATCGGGCAGTTCCGCCCACGCCTGGCGGACATCGGGCTTGTCCGGATCGATCTTCATGATCGGGCAGGCCAGCCCGTCCTCCGTTACGGCGATCTTCAGCGGCCCTTCGAGCTGATTGGTCGAGCCGGCCAGATCGACCGGCATGATGTCGTTGAGGACCGTTTTGTCCCACCCGCCGGCGCCGAACGCCCGCGAGCCGCCTATCATGCACAGACCCTTGCCGTACTTGCCCACAAGGTCCTTCATTATCTGCCTCTGGACGGCGGTGAATTTGTCCGCCCCGACGTCGCCCAGGATAATCGCGTGGTATGTCAGCCAGTCGTCGAGTTTGTCGCCCAGCGGGCTGGGGCGGTCCTGGCCGGGCGAGGCAAGCAGCACTCGCGAATCGACGGCGTTGCGTGGATCGGCCTCGAGGGCCCGCTTGACATACTTGATCTCGTAGCGGAATTTGCCCTCTATGTAAAGGATGCGGATGTGCTTGTCCACGACGTGTACGAGCATGTCCGCCAGCGGCCGGCCGGAAAGGCCCGGCGGCGGCTTGCCGACTACTTCGGCCGCGACGGTCAGACGGTGGAACCCGCTGACCAGCGGCACGTGCGTGAATTCCGGCTGGCCGATCCACAGGTCGGAATCGGGCACAAGTTCGGCCTGGCCGATCTGCTCGGTCCCGAACGTGCAGGTTACCCGGACGGGCACGCCTTTAAGCCCGACTGCCTCGACGACCGACCTGGCCGTCAGGCGGTTGAACGCCCCGATCTCCTGCGGCGCGGAGATCGACTTGACCGACAGGGCCTTGACCGACCCGGTCGGCTTGGGCCAGCCTGCCCCGACGGTAAAGACGGGCGAGGCCCGCAGGGCCAGAACCGACGCGAACCGCTGGGGTTCGTAGCGGGCCGCCGTGTTGTTGCAGCCGTCTGAGATGATTATGGCCGCGGCGATCTGCCGGCTCGACGACGCCAGCGGCTCGAACGCCCCGGCCAGGCTGTCGCCTATCGCCGTCATCGTCCCGACGGCGTCGTTTATGCCCGTCGGGCCGGTCCAGCCGCCCGACTTGAACGCCGTTCGGTTGCGGACAGAACCGTCGAACGCGAACAGCTCCAGGTCGGCGTGTTTGGCGATATCCTCCAGCCGGCCGTGGTTCTGCTGTATGGCTTGGCGGACGGCGTCGATCCGCCGCTGGGGGGCCTGGCCTTCGGGAAAGGTCGGGCTGCTGTAAGGCCGGGGCATGTCGGCCCGGCGCATCGACGCCGACACGTCCACTCCCAGCAGGACCGTCTGGCGGATCTGCTCGCGCGCCACATACTCGAACCTCGGATGCAGCGCCCAGCAGCAGGCCAGCAGCACCGCCGCGATCCGCAGCGACAGCAGCATTATTCGGGCCGGCCTGCTCAGAGGCGCCGTCGTCCTGCCGTAGGATCGCACGAGCCACGCGATGGCCGAGACGGCCAGCACCGCAAGGCACGTGAATTCGGCGGTCCTTTGCCCGCCATCTGCCAACTCCAGCGCGACGGCCAGAGCGAGCAATTCGGCGAATGCGCCCTTCAGGCCGGCCCGCAGGACGGCTCCGGCGGTGAATTTGTCTCCGCCCGCCCAGCGAGCCAGCCCCCATGCCGCCGCCCCGACGGCCGTAACAGGCCCGCCTGCCGCCGCGATAATCAGGACCGGCCTGCCCGGTCCGGCCGCGCCCGGCCGGCCCCGGATTATCCAGACAACCAGGCCGACAAACTCCAGGCCGACCGCGATGCACGCCGCCAGGCTCAAAAGCCCCGGCCAGCCGGGCGCGTCGATCACCAGGCCGCCGGGCAAAATTTCTCCGATCCCTGTAGCCATCAAAGCGATAAAATTAACCCGCCGATCCGCCTGTTTCCCTGCGTTTCCGTCAGCCGGACGCCGGCAGCTCGCGCTCGAACATCGACTCGCCGGTTATGTTGTCCCTGATGATAAGGCAGCCGTCGCGGACATGTGCTGAGACGACGAATTCGCCGAGATCGACGATAAAATTCCGCCGGCCGTCACGCATGACCATTTCGCAGTTTTCGGCCTTTCTGCCCAGCAGCGCCCCGACATACTGGCCTATCTCCCGAATGGCCGAGCCTGCGGCCTGATCGGACCTGACCGCCTCGATCCTGCAGGCCAGGCGGCCTGTCAGGTCGGTCTCCAGCAGGTCGCGGAGTTTTAGCATCCTCTCGCCCAACCAGTCCTCCAGTCCGCTGTCGACGGACTCGTGCGCCAGAATAGCCGCCTCGACCAGGCTGCCCGTCTCATAATACAGGCCGGCCAGGTTCACCCTTGCCTGCCCGAACGCCGCGTTCCGCTGCAGCGCCTGGAGCATCATCTGTATCGCCTGCTCCTTGTCGCCTCGCTTGTCGAGTATGACGCCCATGTTGAACACGCTCTGCGGGTCGCAGGGAAAATCGCGCGAAATCTTCTGGAAGATCTTGTACGCCCGCACGAGGTCGCCCGAGTTGTAAACGTCGGCGGCGCGGTCCATCGCCTCGCGCAGGTCATTCGGTTGCGGACTGGCGGTCATGATCGGACTCCTGTCGCCACAGAATATCGCCCTCTTGCCGGCCGGTCAAGAGCCGACGGGCGGCGAATTCGTCCGCCGGAATCGGTTTTCAGGTCCGCCAATTTTTCTTGGATTGAGGCGATTCTGCTGGTATCGTGTCCGGTCCGATGCAGGATAACGAACAGGAACATCAGGCGGACCGAAGCTCGTTTCGCGACACCATCGAGAGCGTGTGGGTGGCGATCATACTGGCGTTCGTCCTGCGGGCGTTCATGGTCGAGGCGTTTGTCATCCCGACCGGCTCGATGGCGCCGCGCCTGATGGGGATGCACTGGGAACTGCGATGCCCTTCCTGCGGCTATGAATACAGTTTCGGCAGCGACGCCGAAGACAGCCTGTCGGACGGGGAATCCATCCCTAAATCCGCCTGCTGTCCCAACTGCGGCATGCAGTTTTCCGGCCAAAACTCCAGGCCGCTGAAGGTAACCGGCGGCGACCGCGTGCTGGTGCTCAAGTACGTCTACAATTTCAGCGAGCCGCGGCCGTTCGACGTCATTGTCTTCAAGAACCCGCAGAACGACCGCGAAAACTACATCAAGCGCCTCGTCGGTCTGCCGGGCGAGACGGTCAAAGTGGTTCACGGCGACATATTCGTGAGCACGAACGGCCGCGACGGCCCGTGGAAAATCCGCCGCAAGCCCCAGGCCGCACAGGAGGCTATCTGGCAGATCGTCAGCGACGGCGATTATCAGCCCGACGCGAAGATGATGGCCCAAAAGGGCTTCAACTGTTACCCGCAATGGAAGCCGCGGGCCGGCGGGCAGGGCGTCCGGTTCGCCGAATCCGGCAGGGTCATCGGCTACGACGGCAAGGCGCCCGCCGCCCTGGCCTTCACAACCTCGGCCGAGGCCTTCCTGCCCGAAAACGCCTACAACTCGCGGAACGAGCAGAAATATTCCCATGGCGAAGATTACAGGTTGTCCGACGAGCAGGCTCGCAATCTGTGCGGAGACCTGAAACTTTCCTGCGTGTTTTTCCCCGGCTCGCCGGATTCCAGATTGATCCTGACGATATCGGGCATGGACAGCGAGTTCATAGCCGAATTGAGCGCCGACGGCAAGACCGTTCTGCGATGCAATAATCCCTCCGACCCGTCGAGGATCTGGGAAACCCGGGCCGCCCTCGCCTCGCCGCTGCGCCGGGACAGGGGCTATAAAGTCGAACTCTGCCACGCCGACCTGAGGGCCTGGCTGACAATCGACGGCAAAGAAACGGTCTCCAGCACCGACGAACAGTACGGCGGGCGGGCTAACGAGGACGATCGGATCATCCGGCTTGTGAACAGTTCGCCCCAGGCGCCCGCTCTTGCCGTCTCCGTGGACGGCGGGCCGTGCGTTTTGAGGCATCTGGCCGTCATGCGCGACGTCTATTACACCGACAGCGAGGTGGAAACCAGGGAAATCGGCCCGTACGCCGAGCTGATAAGAGGTTTGGGCAGGCCGAATAACTGGCATAAGATATCCTCCAACGGATATGCCGGATGGGGAACAACTGAAAATCCGATAACGCTGCGAAAATATGCCGACAATCCGGACCTGGACGAGTTTTACGTGCTGGGCGACAACAGCCCCAAGAGCAAGGATTGCAGATCGTGGACGGCGGCAGCGCCGACCCTGAAATTATTCAAAGACGGCGACACCAATCAGCCGATTTATCAGCTTGGCACGGTGCCCAGGTACAATCTGTTGGGCAAGGCGATCTTCGTTTACTGGCCGGCGGGCTACAGGATACCCATTCTGAACTTGCCGATCATACCAAATGTCGGTAAGATGAGGCTGATTCGCTGACTGTGCCAAAAAACCATAAAAACAGTTATACACAATGGCTGTCAGGCGGCCAATGAATGGCTTCGGGTCGAATTGACCGCATATTTACCGTATTGCCGCATGAATCTTTCGTTAGTGCCTTTTACTGCCGGCGATAAATCGTTTTATATATAACAGCTTGCAGCCCAAGAAGTTATACTGCAAGGAAAAGGTATTAACAGGATGTGCGGCCGCATCATGGAATTTAAGGTTTTCACGGTATTCAGACCGTGCTAAAGGCGTTGTTGATTGACGAAAACAGCGACGGATAGGTTTTGCACATGTTATTAACAGCCTGTAAATAGGCCTCAGGCTGTTGGAACCATGAAATGATTTTGCTCCAAACCAAAAACCTGGTAAAAAGTTACGGCGGTCGCGTGGTGGTCGATCACGTCTCGTACAAGGTTCAGCAGGGCGAGATCGTGGGCCTGCTGGGCCGCAACGGCGCGGGCAAGACGACCAGCTTCAGAATGACTATCGGCATGATAACGCCCGACGACGGCCAGGTCTTCTTCGACGGCGTGGAAGTCTCGCAGATGCCGATGTATAAACGCGCCAGGCAGGGCATGGGATACCTCTCGCAGGAACCCAGCATCTTCCAGCGCCTCACCGTCCGGCAGAATCTGCTTGCCATAATGGAGACTCTGAACCTGCCCCGCCACATCAGCAACGAGCGGTGCGACCAGCTTCTCGAACAGTTCGGCCTGACGATCCAGCAGAAGCAGTTGGCCCGGACGCTTTCCGGCGGCGAAAGGCGAAAACTGGAGATAGCCCGCGCTCTGGTAACCAATCCGACGATGATCCTGCTTGACGAGCCGTTCAGCGGCGTGGACCCCATCGCCGTGGAGGACCTCCAGCGGGAGATCCGCCGGCTCAAGGAGCGGGGCATAAGCGTCCTGCTGACCGACCACAATGTCCGCGAGACGCTCAGCGTAACCGACCGGTCGTACATCATCGATTCCGGCAAGGTGCTTCGCGAAGGGCCGCCGAAGGATCTGATAAACGACGAACTGGTCCGCAAGACCTATCTGGGCCACACCTTCCGCGGCGACGAGTTCGACAGCGGCCGCGTCTGACGCTTTCGGCCAGCCGGAGCCGGCAGCCGCGGGATTCGGGGGCTACCGGTTTTCCTGCGAAGTTTGAGACGCCTGTCGCGTCGGAAGGATGCAGGCCTTGGCGAATTCCGGCCAGCATATAGCCACGCCTATGCTGGTGGAAATTTTCACGACCGCCTCGCTGATGTCGATGGGCTGGCTGATCGATTTGAGAAAACGGTCGGCGGCAGGGAAATCGGAAATGCGGCCGCTTTTTTGGCGGTCATACAGGATTAGATGGCCTGAAGGATGGAATTCAGTTCGGCGGCCTCAGAATCTTTCAGGACGCAGATGACCACATTTTTGATCGGAGGCATGTTGAGCGCCAGCAGAGGATGAATGGCGTTGGCGAACTGGGACATTGTTAGAGGGCCATATCCTGTTGCCAAGGCGGTCAATGCAATCTTCCTGGCGTCCTGCGACGCGGCCATCTCCAGAGCTGTTCGGACAGTCAATCTGACGAGTTCAGGCGACGAACCGTAGAAACCATCGATGGCGACTGCATGCAGCACTGTCCGGAAGTGCGTTCCACCGGCTGTTGCTGGAACAACGTCTCCCGGCTGGACATGGCGGATTCCTTGTCGAGAAAGGAATCCATGTAATTCTCGTTGCATGGCGTCGCCGTATCGGCGGAGTATCTCGCCACCTACGCCTCCGGAGAGATTCAGTGAAACATTTGCCGAGCAGATCAGCACATCTGCCGGTTCCAACAAGATGTCAATTTGTTTGACCGACCAGTGAATGATTTTCTCTTTTTTGGCGAGAATAATTTTACCGTGCCGTGAGCATTATAGCGTTTTAATTTGCACGGCGACAAAGACAATTCCGGTACCTCAAAAATAACGAGCCTCAAGTTCAGGCACAGTTCATTAATCAATCCGTCATGTAACACCTTGCTAATGCGTTAGTTAAGCCAATTGTTGAATTTGCTTGGCTTTAGTTCTTCGTCAAGCTATAATATGACTGACCGGTCAGTCAGGGACAAATGACCGGTCAGTCAGAATAGGAGATGAGATGGCTGACAATGAAAATAAAGGCTCGGAAGGCGCCGGGCAGGAGCAGTCGGATAAGCGTCGGCTTATCCTGCAAGCGGCCGAGAAGGTCTTCGACGCCAACGGCTACGCGGCAACGACGATAGACGCGGTGGCGGCCCAGGCGGGGATATCCAAGGGGAGCATTTACAATTATTTCAAAAACAAGGAAGACCTGTTTCATCAGGTCTTCGCAACGGCTGTCGCCAGTTCCGAGGCTGATATCGGCAAGCTGATAGCGCAGGGCACGGCAAGGCAGAAGCTGGAACGATTTTTTGATTATTGGTTTGGGCGATTGGAGTTTATCAGGCTAATAGCCCGTCTGGTGCTGGAATTCTGGGCCACCGCCACCCGCGACAAACAGGGCGAGTTCTCGAAAAACATGCAGGAGAATTATCACAGGCACGTGTCGCTGATTCAGGGGATAATCGACGAAGGGTTGCGGACGGGCGAGTTCAGCGTGAAGTTCAATTCCCGCATGGCCTCGACGCTGATAATGGGTCTGATGGACGGCATACACATCCAGATGCTGCTGGGCGTTGGGATCGTCATCACGCCGGAGCTTCTGGCGGGCATCAAGACGGCGGTCATGTCCGGGCTGAATGTCCGTGGAACCGGAGCGGCGGAAAAGGACGCGACATAATGACTGACGAGACGGGGAAAAAAGCGGACCGGCCGGAAAATCTGCCGCCACCGGCCGTGTTGCCGGCCGCCGGCTCATCGGGGCCGCAGTCGCCGGAAAAGACGGATGATTCCGGCAAATCGTGGTTGGCCAGGAATCGCGGCTCGGCGATAGTTGTCGGTCTGGCGGCGCTGGCCGCAGGCGCGATCTCGGTCGCGATGGCGATGCATAAAAAACCGGCAGTTCCGCCCGCCGCCGTTCCGCCTGTCAACGTCGAGGTAATGGTGGTCCGTGCCCGGGCGGAGGTTTTGGACACCGTCGACCTTCCCGGCGTGGTCGAGCCGAACGTGGTGGTGAAGGTCGCGGCGGAGGTTCCCGGCAGAGTCGAGTCGTACGGCCTTTTTCAGCAGTCGTCTGCGCCGGCGGCGACATCGCCGGGCGGCGTTGCCATAACCAAAGGCCAGGCGGCCACCACCCAGGCCGCCGGCTGTCAGCAGGTCTCAAACGTGCCGGGCAATGGATCATCTCCGCCCGCGCCGCCCCGCTACCTCGACGAGGGCGACCGGATATTTGCCGGGCAGGTGCTTATGCGGCTCAATACCGATCTGCTGCTGGCCGAGCGCGATCAGGTAAAGGCCAATCTCGAACTCGACCAGCGCGATCTGGAAAGCGTCGAAAAGCTCAATCAGAGGGGCGTGTCGGCCAAGCATGAACTGGACCAGGCCAAATCCAAACGGAACGTCAGCCAGGCGCTGCTCGACCTTGTCGAGGCCAGGCTCAAACGCGCGACTATTGTCGCGCCGATCGGCGGGGTCATCAACCGCCTGCCCGTGGAGGTCGGCGAATACGTGCAGCCGGGGATAATCGTCGCCCAGATCGCGGACATGGAGAAAGTGAAGATCGTTACCGACGTGCCGGAGAAAGACGCGAAGTGCCTGCACGAAGGGCAGGAGCATCTTATCCTGCTGGACCTGGAAAACGATCAATCCGGCGATCCTGAAGGCCGGGCGGCTCTGAGGGGCACAATCACCTACCTGTCGTCGGTCGGCGACAGCCAGACGAGGACCAAGAGGCTGGAGCTTACCGTCGATAATCCGACGGGCGGCGACGGCAAACGCCTGCTTCAGAGCCAGCAGATAGTCCGGGTCCGGCTGACCAGGCGGGTTCTGACGGACGCCATCATGATTCCGCTGATGGCCGTCATTCCGATGCAGAAGGAAAAAGACGTTTTCATGGACGAGGTCGGGATTGTGGAAAGGCAGGCGTCGCCATCGATGATAGTTTACGTCAACGAAGGAGGGATCGCCCGCCAGCGAGAGATCAGGATCGGGATTCTCAAGGGCATGTCAGTCAGCGTGGTCGATGGGCTCAAGCCCGACGACCGGTTGATAATAGCCGGCCACCGGCAGGTGGCGCCGGGGCAGAAAGTGGCGGAGACTGCAGTTCGGGCGCCAGCCTCGCGGGCAGCATCAAAGCCGGCGGACACTATCGGGAACTGAAAGGCTCTCCCGCAATGATTCTCACGGATATCGCGATAAAGAATCGCACCAGCGTGGCCGTCCTGACGGTGCTGATAGTGATTTTCGGGGCGATCAGCTATCTGACCCTGCCCCGCGAGGCCGCCCCCGACGTGCCGATTCCTTTTGTTCTTGTAACAAGCACGTACAACGGCGTCTCGCCCGAGGACGTGGAGTCGTCGATAACCATGAAGATCGAGAAGAAGCTCCAGGGTCTCAAGGGCGTCAAGGAGGTTACGTCCGCCAGCGCCGAGGGGACATCGATGATCCAGGTGGAGTTCCTGCCCGGAATCCGCCCCGAGGACGCGATGCAGTACGTCCGCGACAAGGTGGACCAGGCCCGCGGCGAACTGCCGACCAGCGAGGAATTCAAGGAACCGGTTCTGCGGGAGATAAACGTCGCGGAGTTTCCGATCATGATGGTCAACATCACCGCGACGATCTCGCCGGTGCAGCTCAAGAAGATGGCCGACGACCTGGCCGACGTGATCGAGACGGTTCCCGGAGTGCTGGAGGTCGGCGTCCTTGGCGCTCAGGAGCGCGAGATAAGGATAGAGATCGACCAGGACCTGGTTGCGGCATACGGCCTGACCATCCTCGAACTGATGAAACTGATTCCGTCGGAGAACGTGAACGTGTCGGCCGGCGGGCTGGAGACGCCAGGCTCAAAATTCAACGTCCGCGTTCCGGCCGAGTTCGTGCAGCCCGACGAAGTCGGATATCTGCTGCTGACCGTGCGAAACGGCAGGCCGATCTACCTGACCGACGTGGCCAGGATTTCGGACACGTTCAAGGACCCGTCAAGCTTCTCCCGCGTCGACGGCAGGACCAGCGTTACGCTGTCGATCCAGAAGCGGATCGGGGCCGACATCATCCCGCTGGTCGACGCGATCAAGCGGATACTCGCCGAGGCGAAGATGCGCGTGCCGGCAGGCACGGAATTCCAGATCACCATGGACCGCTCAAGGGACATAAAGCTGATGGTGGCCGACCTGGAGAACAACATGGCGGCGGCCTTCGTGCTGGTGATGGTGATACTGATGATATTTCTGGGGCTGCGGACGAGCGTAATCGTGGCGATGGCCGTGCCGCTTACGGTGCTGATGAGCGTGGGCCTGCTTCAGGCGATGGGCTTCACGCTGAACATGATAGTGCTGTTCAGCCTCGTGCTGGCGGTCGGCATGATGGTCGATGACGCGATAGTCATCGTCGAGAATATCTACAGGCATATGCAGTTGGGCTACGGGCGGATCGACTCGGCGATCAAGGGCACGTCCGAGGTCGCCTGGCCTGTGATCACCTCGACGCTCACGACCAACGCGGCGTTTCTGCCGATGCTGTTCTGGCCGGGCATGATCGGCGATTTCATGAAGTATCTGCCGATAACGGTCATTGTCTGCTTGAGCTGTTCGGCGTTCGTGGCCCTGATAATCAACCCGGTCATCTGCACCATATTCGGCGGGGCCGTCAGGGCCAGGTCCAAAGGGGGCGGATTCCTGGACAAATATCGCAGCCTGCTGCGGCTGAGCATCGACCATCGGTATGCGACGCTGGCGCTGTGCGGGCTGATAATGCTCTCGATGGTGATGCTGTATGTCAGATTCGGGCATGGGATCGAATTTTTCCCGAACATCGATCCCAAGCGGGCGGTCATCAACGTCCGCTGCCCGCAGGGGACGAACGTGAAATATTCCGACAATATCGCCCGCCAAATAGAGGATCGCATCGGGCCTTACGGGCGGTATTTCGAGCACGTGATTACCAACGTCGGAGCGGGCGGCAGCGCAAACGCGATGTTCACCGGCGGGGCCGGCGGGCCGCACATGGCCAATATCTCGATTACTTTCCCGGATTTCGAGAAACGCACGCGCGATTCTCTGGACGTGATCATGGAGATTCGCAAAAAACTTGGCGATATAACCGGCGGGGAGGTGAAGATTGATCCGGAGAAAAAAGGCCCGCCGACGGGCGCGCCGGTTACGGTGCGATTCATAGGCGAGGACCTGCGCGAGCTTGAGCGGCTCAGCGAGCAGGGCCGGCATATCATAATGGACGTGCCGGGCCTGGTTAATCTCCGCAGCGACTTTGAAGCGACCAGGCCGGAGATCGTCTTCATCCCCGATCGCCAGCAGGCCATGCTGTTGGGCGTCAACACGGCGATCATCGGCAACTTTCTGAAGACGGCCGTGTTCGGCAGCAAGGTCGGCGTGTACCGGCAGTTCAATGACGAATACGACATCACGGTCCGCCTGCCGCAGCGCCAGCGCAGCCGGCTGGACGACCTCGTGCGGCTGAGCGTGCCGAATGCCCAGGGCTTGTCGGTGCCGCTGAGCATTTTGGGCAGATTCGAGTACCGGGGCGGGATGGGGACCATCAACCGGATCAACCAGAAGCGGGTCGTAACGCTCACTGCCGACGCCGAGGGCAGGCAGGCCGATGAAGTGCTCAAGGACGTCCAGGCAAGGCTGGCGACGATACGGCTGCCTTCCGGATACGACATCCGCTACGCCGGCGAAAAGGAAGAGCAGGACAAGTCGCAGGTGTTCCTGGGCAAGGCGTTCATCTTCGCCCTGCTGCTGATAACGCTGATAATGGTGGCCGAGTTCAACACGCTCTCCGTGCCGCTGATAATAATGTCCACCGTGGCGCTAAGCTGGATAGGCGTGCTGCTGGGGCTGCTGGTTACCAAAACGCCCTACGGCGTGATAATGACGGGCATCGGCGTGATAAGCCTGGCGGGAGTGGTGGTCAAGAACGGCATCGTGCTGATGGACTTCACGCGGCAGTTGCAGAAGCGGGGGCTGGGGCTTATCGAGGCGTGCGTGGAGGCCGGGGCAGTCAGGCTTCGCCCGGTGCTGCTGACGGCCGCATGCACGGTCATAGGCCTGCTGCCGACGGCGCTTGGCATGGCGTTCGATTTCCACACGTTCGAGTGGGTTACCAAGAGCGAATCTAGCGCGTGGTGGAAACCGATGGCCGTGGCCGTGATATTCGGCCTGAGCCTGGCGACCATGCTAACGCTCGTCGTCGTGCCGACGCTCTACGTCATCGTATTCCGGCTCGTGTCCCGCTTCGGCTGGGGCGGGCTGAAAAAGGTCGAGGCCGAATCGGACGGCAAAAGTAGGGCGTGCAACTCGTTGAGGCTGTCCGATAATTACAGGCCATCGACTATCCATTGTAGCTGTCCATTTTTTTTCCCACAGCGTTCATTATACCGCAGCAGCAACTGATACGCAAAGAAGCACGCCAGGATCTGGGT
>JACRIL010000016.1 GCA_016235825.1 Planctomycetota bacterium | reverse complement strand
GTCCGTGATCGAAGACGACAAAGACATACAGAATTTTGAACGTCAGTGTCGGCACGGTGAAAAAGTCCACGGCCCAGGAACAGTCTATATGGTTCTTCAGAAAACTCTGCCAAGTGGATGACCGGCGATTCGGATCGAACGGTTTGACCATATATTTTCGGATAGTTTTCAGATCGGGCGGCTCATAGCCGAGCGACTTGATGATATCGCGGATTTGGCCCGCCTTTTTCAAAGGATTCTCACGGCTTATCTGGCGGATGAGTTGACGGAGTTCAAGGTCGGCGATGGGTCGGCCAGTTTTCTTACGGGACTTCCATCGCCAGAAGATTCTGAACCCAAGCCGATGCCAGCGGGCGATGGTCGATGGCTGGAAGATGGCCAGGGCGTTTCGCCAGTTTTTCCACAAGCGGCTGAGTAGCATCCAGAAGAGGCGGTCTGAAGTTTTGACCTTTGGGCGTTTGACGGAACGTTTGAGGACGCCGAGTTGATGCCGCAGGGCGAGGTTTTCCAGGAAAAGATCACGCCACCTACGTCGGCAGAGCAGCAGAATCAGGCCGGCCTGGCAGATGCAGGCAAGCAGAAGCAAGGACAACATAGTCGGACCTCCTTGTCGTGGAAGGAAACAGGTCAGGATAGCTGCCCAAACCGGTTGCAGCAAGGCATAATCACAATGAGACAATGATGAACGGGTGAGGCAGCGTCTAGTTGCATTGCGGGCGGAGCCTTGATATTCTTCCACGCATGCCAAAGTATTACGACATCGAAATGTCGATTCGGAAAATCCGCCCGATGAACGCCATGGCCAAGCCGATGATGGTCCGCGAGGACTCTCCGCCCTGTGGAGAAAAACGCCCATGACGACAACGGGGGTTCCCGGCAACGCCAAGCAGCTTGCTATGCTTGTGAAACAGGGTGAAGGCCCGGCTCTGGAATTCAAGCGTTCGACGGGTGAACTGAAGGAAGGCATGCAGACGCTCTGCTCTTTCCTGAACGGTTCCGGCGGCACAGTGCTCTTCGGCGTCCGTCCCGATGGGACAATCGAGGGGCAGGCAGTTTCCGACCAGACCCTACGTGACATTGCCCAGGCAGCTGACCGCTTTGAGCCTCCCGCCCATGTCTCCATCCACCGCGTCAAAATCAAGGCTGGGCGCGATGTCATTGTCGTTGCGGTCGAGTGCGGACGGGACATGTGTCCGTTCACCCATGAAGGGCATGCCTACGAGCGAGTGAGCAGCACGACACGTCGGATGCCGCAGGCCAAGTACGAGCGCCTGCTTGTTGAGCGCGGCCATGCCAAACGCCGTTGGGAAAATCTCCCAGCCGATGGGTTGACACTTAAGGATCTGGACCGCAAGGAAATCCTGCGGACTCGCGAGTTAGCCATCCAGCAGAACCGGATTTCCCCGGATACCAGCCGCGACATCGGCGAAATCCTCGACCGTCTGGGATTGCGGATTGACGGCGTTCTCACGCATGCTGCGATAATGCTTTACGGCAAGAGATTCCTGCCGGACTATCCTCAATGTCTCTTGAAACTGGGGCGTTTCCGGGGCACCGAGATCACTGGCGAGATCGTGGACAACCGCCAGGAGAACATGAACGCCTTTGCTATGGTGCGCGAGGGTATGGCGTTTCTCGAGCGGACAATGCCGCTGGGCGCTCGTTTTCCCACAGGGAAGATATTCCGCGAGGATCGCTTTCCGGTCCCGCTGGACGCCTTCCGGGAAATCCTCCTCAACGCCGTGATGCACCGCGACTATTCCCACTACTCCGGTTACGTCGCCATAGCGGTCTTTGACGATAAGATCGAAATTCGCAGTTATGGCCGCCTCCCCAATGGCATTACGGTGAAACAGCTTTCGGGAAAGCATGATTCCAAGCCGGTCAATCCGCTGATCGCGGGTGCATTTCACCGGACCGGAGCCGTAGAGGTGTGGGGCCGTGGGACAAATCGTGTCATCGCCGCGTGCAAGAAGCACGGAGCGGTCCCACCGACATTCAGCGAGCAGAGCGGTTTTCTGACGGTGACCTTCAAGGCGCAAATGGTCGCAGGTGGCACAGCCTCGCAATTAAGGGACCAACTCGGGACTAAGTTGGGACTAAGTCGGGACCAAGTGGAAATCCTGCGGCTATGCTGCCAAGAACAGCCTCTCGTGGTAATGATGAAAGCCGCTGGACGGCAAAACCGAACCAAGTTCCGTGACGGCCTCGTCAAGCCGCTGGTTGAATTGAAATTGCTGGAAATGACCAGCCCCGACAAGCCGCAAAGTCGCCTTCAAAAGTATAAAATTACCGAAACTGGGCTGGCAGTGCTGAAAAAGAAAACATCTGGCGCAACGGGACGCGCGAGAAAGTTTCGGACACAGTAAGTGTGGAAGTGTTACCGTCAAAATTTACTTTTTTGGGAAAAGTGCATTTGGATCAATAAAATCGGGCATTAAATGACGAGACTCGAAAAGTAAATTGTTTCGCTGCCAGTTTCACCGCCTCCAGTTGTAGATGCAGATCGAAACTGTCTCTCTCGCAATGCGGGCCGCTGGATAGCTCCGGCGGTCTGCGTCGTTTTCCGCGTGTAAACAAAGGGTTTTGACGCAGTCGCCCGACCCCAAGCCGATTTCTAAACTGGGACTCACAAGGTACTTGGCGTAGTTTGTTCCGGCAAGGTATAATCATGATGAAGACCTAATGAAAAAACGAATCTATCTTGAAACGACGATAATCAGTTATCTGACGTCCCGGCCGAGCCGCGACCTGGTCATAGCCGCTCGTCAACGGATTACCCGCCAATGGCGGGATGAGCAGCGGGGCAGATATGAATTGTTCATATCTGAATTGATCGCATACGAGGCTGGCAAGGGCAATCCGGATGCGTCCGTCTACCGAAAAAACATATTGGCTGGACTGGCTGAATTAAAAGTAACCGAAGAGGCGGAAAAATTGGGCGATGCCCTCATTCAAACCCATGCCCTGCCGGCAAAGGCATCCGCCGACGCCTTGCATATCCATCTTATGAATCGCGGCTATCCGGACCTGTTGTTGACGTGGAATTGCTCACATATCGCCAATGCCAATAAAATCGGAGACATCAATAAAACGATAATTCTATGCAAATACCAGCCGCCGGTAATCTGCACGCCGGAGGAATTGATGGGAGAAAATTGACCATGAAAGACCCGATTGTCCAGGAAGTGCGCAGAATACGGGATGAATATGCCGCAAAATTCAATTACGATATTCATGCAATCGCTCGCGACCTCCGCAGACGCGAGAAGGAAAGCCAAAAGAAGGGATGCAGGCTTGTGTCCCTGGAAGAAGCTCCATCCCGCGGGCGAAAACGCTCTGACGAGACATTGGGCCGTGGACGACTTGCTCGGCGCAGCCTTATCTAAGTCGGATGAGAGTTGCGATGATGACATTCGTAGCGATCCATCGGGACGCGCGAGAAACTTGCGAACGGCAACTATGGAAGTGTTAATCGGAAAATATTGCATCTCGCGTCCCGCTTTCGCCGCATCCTTCATTTGTCCGGCTCACGATTCGAGGCAGCATCCTCATTGCCCTCTTGTCTCCGCCCAGGTGTCCGCAGTATAATGGCCCCGTCGAGGCGGGATGGGCCTCCCTTAAAGACAAAGATGCATTACGAGGCGATGCGAAATGGTAGCGTTGGAGAATGGTCAAGCGATGGCATGGAATCAGCAAGGTTTGTTTCAACCTGTTGCCCATTCAAACCAACCCCTATTTTGGTTCTCAGAAGGCGAGCCTTTGGACTGAGAAAAGCCGACCGACCGTCGGGCGGATCAATTATTTAACTGAACTGGGTGTGCGCCCGATTCAGGCTAAGAGCCTATCCGAATAACTACGATGAGCTGCGTTTCGACAAAAACCGGATGGATGCAAGGAAGACCGACGCAGGCGACCCGAATAGGGTCGTCGAGGCGGTCTGACGCCGCAGACGCCGGTTTTTGCCGAAACCCTCCGGGACGGGCCGCTTTTGCCGCAAGCCTTCGTCGCTCGGGCTCGACGACCTTATGCAGGTCGGCGTCGCCCTCGCTTCTTGGCCTGCGGCAAAATCGGCTCTGTCGCAGCCATCGTAGTTATCCGGATAGGCTCTAAACCAGAATTAAGAGAATTGGAAAAAGGAGACAACGATGCAGTGCAAGAACCACCCTGGCGTAGAGGCTATTGATCGTTGCGCCGCGTGCGCAGAGGCATTCTGTCCAAACTGTCTTGTGGAAATCCAGGGACAGAAGTATTGCGGGTCCTGCAAGGTGCTGGCCGTGAAGGGGCAGCCGATAGCAGTTCAGGCTACCATGCCGTGCAAGGAGGCCGGCAGCGCCCTAAACTATGCCATCCTTGGCCTGATCTGCTTCGGCATCATCCTGGGGCCCGTCGCGATTTCTAAGGCGTTGGGCGCCAAGAAGATGATGAATTTCAATCCCCGTCTGACCGGTTCGGGCAAGGCCAATGCCGCCATTGTGATTGGCATTGTGGACATATTACTGTTTATCGTGGGAGTACTTGCCAAAGTCTCCGGCAACATATAATAGCCCGGACGAGCCTGTTTGGGACTTCAGGCCGAGGTGTCGTTCATGGAATCGCTTTGCCCACAGTGCATGTCCGCGCTAAGTATAACGAGCCCCGCGACGGCGGCGTGTCCGGCCTGCGGAGAGCAGTATGACATTCTGTTTCAGGCCGTTGCCCTGGAGCCAGGGACAGCACTTTTGACACCGCAACAGCAAGGAGTGTCGCCCGTGACCACAACTTCCTCCACGCCGACCGATATGCCGGACAAGATAGCCGCCCAATGTCCACGATGCGCCAAAAAGTTTCTGGTTTCTCAGGGCAGCGTCGGCAAGCAGGGGCGGTGCACGTGCGGGGAGGTTTTCACGGTCGAATCGCCCCGTGAACCGGCGCAGACCCCTCCGCCATTACCCTACTGCTTCAATCACCCGACTGTTCCGGCGGCCATAACGTGCATTCGCTGCGGCAGGAGGATGTGCCAAACCTGTGCGTTCCTCCTGCCGAACGGCACCGCCAGTTGCCCGACCTGCATGTCGCTCGGATCGATGTCACCCAACGACCAGAACCTGGCGGCCCTGGCGGTTATGACGGGCAGCGCCTCCTCGCCGTTGCCTACAGCCCCCCCTGGCACCAAGTGCCGGCTGCACCCCCAGGCCGACGCGATGCACTTGTGCCGGAGCTGCCGGGCGCCAGTCTGCGCCACCTGCGACTTCTCCTTTCCCGGAGGGATACACTTGTGTCCCACCTGCGCCGTATCGCCTCAGCAGGGACTTACCGGCAAACGCAAGGTGCTTGTGGGAGTCGCCTTCGCGCTGGCGATATGGGTAACGGCAGGAACGGCGCTGTTGTTCAGCGGCATGGCCGCGAATGCGGGCGAATCCGCCGCCACGTTGATAGGAATCCTGATAGGAATACCCGCCATCATCGGCGGCGGAGTGGGCATCGCATGTTTTGAGCGCCGATTGGGCAACCCACCGGTTGTTTGGGTGGCGGCCATCTGGAACATAATACTCCTGGCGCTGATGATGATTCTGACAGTCATCGGGTCATTCAGGTAAGGTTGAAAACATCTTGTGCGGGCGGACGGAAAAGATAGACTTCGAGACAGGCGGCGGGCGTTCCGTCGCCGCGCGTGCTGTTGTTGCACGGAAAGTCCGCGGGGCGACCGGAGCAACAACTGCGGGAACCTTTCCCATGGCGATGATTATACCTTATTATTCCTTGCAGGAAACTGACCATCGCATGGAAACAAGCTGAAGGAACAAGCCATGGCACTGGTTATTAGCGCAAGCACGCTCTTCACAAGGCATGGGCTGAAAGTTGATTCCAGCGGCGTGACGCACGTGGAGACGTCGTTCCTGGGCGGGCGGCGGAAGTTCGCCTTCCGCCAGATCGAATGCGTTCTGATATCGTCCCAGCAGGTGCTTTCGTTCCAGGTGGGCGCCGAGGTATTCAGCGTGCCGATAAAACCGCATAATCGTCGCCACCAGGAAACAATCAATGCCTTGGTCAGTTCGGTCCGCATGGCGCACGGGATGGCCCCCGGGACTGGGCAGCCGGCTGAGGCCTGACTGGCAGAACACACACACGGGCAGGAGATCGAGGACGCTTCTCAATCGGGCCCTGTGCGCGGAGAATGATTATGGCAATGATTAACATGCGGATATGGGATGTTACTGGCAGCCGCAGCCAGATCGTGCAGGCCCCGGACGACGTCCCGTTGGGCAGGCTCCTGGTGATCCTGGTTGAGCAGATGAACCTCCCGCTGAACAGCCCTGACGGACAGATCATGAGCTACAAGCTCCACCATCGGCGGACAGGGCAGCAGCTCCTCGAGGACCAGTCCCTGGCCGAGTCAGCCGTAGTGGACAAGGATGAACTCCGCCTGCAACCAGAGATTACAGCCGGCTGACGAGCCGCTTTGTTGACAAATAATGGCCGAGAAGACCATAGACCGTGCGTCGATCTCTTTGAGCGAAGGGCGATTTGCGCGCTTTGAGGCGATCCAGTGGTGGCAGCAGTCGCTGCTTGGCGATGCCCGCGTGCTGGTGGTGGGGGCGGGGGCCCTGGGCAACGAGGTCATCAAGAACCTGGCCCTGCTGGGAGTTGGAAATCTTCTCATTGCCGACATGGACGTGGTGGAATCCAGCAACCTCAGCCGCTCGGTGCTGTTCCGTCCCGGCGACGAGGGGAAGCCCAAGGCTGCCGTCGCCGCCCGCGCCGCCGGCGGACTTTATCCGCAGATTCGCGCCGTGCCGCTGGTGGGAAACATCCTGAGCGATCTGGGGATGGGGTGCTTCCGCTGGGCGCAGGTGGTCGTGGGCGCTCTGGACAATCGCGAGGCGCGGGTGTTCGTCAACGCATGCTGCGCACAGGCCGGCCGGCCATGGATCGACGGAGGCATCGAGGTGCTCTCCGGCATCGTGCGCGGCTTCGCGCCGCCGCAAAGCGCCTGCTACGAATGCACGATGGGGCAGGCCGACTGGGAGCTTCTGGCCAGGCGGCGATCCTGCTCGCTGCTGGCCCGCAGGGCCCTGCGGGAAGGCGGCACGCCGACAACGCCTACCACGGCATCGATCATCGGTGCCATACAGGTTCAGGAGGTGCTCAAGCGTCTGCATGGGCTTGATTGCCTGACCGGAAGCGGATATGCCTTCGAGGGCCTGATGCACAATTCATATTCGGTACGATACCCGATCTCACCGCAGTGCCCATGGCACGAACCACAGCCTCCCATCGAAGCCGTCGAGCATTGGAACTGCGACACTCCTTTGCGGGACATCTGGGATTGGGCAGCAGGACGTCTTGGACATCTGGACGCCATCGACCTGTCCCGCGAACTGGTCGAAGGTCTCCATTGCCCTTCCTGCAGCGTGGAACAATGTGTTCTTCAACCAATCGATCGTATTTCAGCCGATCAGGCCATATGCCGGAAATGCGGAGTGGAAATGACTCCGCAGTTCCTGCACAGTTTGGGCCAGAATTCGGCTTTGCTGGACCTCAGCATCCGCCAGCTTGGCCTCCCGATGTGGGACGTTGTCTGGGCCCGGCGCGATGACGCCATGATAGGCATTGAACTGGCCGGGGACCGGCCAGTTGTATTGAAAAAAAGCACTGAAACTCAGCACGGGCATCCAGGCAATCACGAGGCAGGCGGGTCGCCGGACAAATGACTCTGCGGCTGATGGGCTGGCTTCATGGCCTCTTATTGAGAATGTCAGCGCTGCGACAGTTGGAAGGAGAAAGCTACGTGACCTCAGAGCGAGATAAGAAGTCAGGCGGCGGTTCATCCGCGGACCCGGCCGGGAAGATTCTGAAGGTCAAGGCCGGCGGCTGGACGGAGAAGCAGGTGGATATCCCATGGAAGGAGTTCCCCACTCCAGGCGCCCGCGAGGCGCTTCGCGTGAACTTCTCGGCAAAAGCGTACGCTGACCTGATTTGTAACGCCAAGGAGGATCTCTCCTCCGAGGTGTGCGGCATTCTGGCCGGGGAGATATGCCAGGATTCCAATGGAAATCACGTGTCGGTTCTGGCCGTTGTACGCGGCACATCTGCTCGCGCCGGCGTTAACCACGTCACATATACGCAGGAGACCTGGAACCAGATCCACCAGAAAATGGAGAAAGACCATCCCAAGTTGCACATCATCGGCTGGTACCATTCCCACCCGGGCTTTGGAGTGGAGTTCTCGGACATGGACCTGTTCATACACGAGAACTTCTTTTCCGGCAGCGGCCAGATCGCCTTTGTGACCGACCCTCTTGGCGGGGATGAGGCGATCTGTATCAAGAGTAATCATGGCATAGAGCATCTGGAGCGGTTCTGGGTCGATGGCCGGGAGCGCCGGTGCCGCGCCTCAACTCCCTCCGCAGGCAAATCGGCCGGCGATGGCGAGAAAGCTGCCCCGGGTGCAAAGGCCCTCCAGGCAGTTGAGAACCGCCTCACGCAGGCCCTGGGCGCTATCGAGGAACTGCGGACCAGCTACTATCGCTTTCTGACTTTCATCGGGATGCTGGTGGCGATCGGGGTGATCTTCTGGATCGGCAACATGGTGTACAGCCGCATCTGGGGCAACGTCGCCCCGCCCGAAGTGCAGGCTTTTCTTCCAGGCCCGGTGAAGATCGGCAATGAATGGCGATGGGTCGGCGCGTCCCTGGTTACGCAGAAACTGCCCCCCGAGGTGGAGCAGAAACTCAAGGAAGCCGAGCAGAAGGCGTTCGCGGCGGCTCTGGCCGAGCAACAGAAAGAATCTGGCGGGGCGGCGGGTGGGACACAAGCCCAGCCGGCCTCGAAACCCAGTCAGGAGACTTCCAAGCCATGACACAACTGCCTCCCGAGGACAACCCGAACATAATCTGCATCACACGCGAACAGGCCATGAGCCATCACGTGGACGACATGCTCAACCGACAAGCCAGCCTGCGGGGCGAGGGCATCACCCGCGGCAGCAAGGGCAAATGGTATTACCAGAACTGGTTTACCTTCATGATCGCAGGCATGGTTGCGGCATTTGCGGCATGGGCCATGCTAGAACCGTATTTTGATGACATGCTGTATATCCAGGGCCCTATTGAGCAGCTTTCGACCGGCACATCCAGACCGCCAATCCACAAGTCGCAGGGTAAGGAGCAAATGGAGATCAAAATCGACCTTCAGGGCCCTGTCCGCGTCAATGGCCAGGACATCTTCGTATTTCCTGGCGTTACAAAATTCCTGTATTCTGACGGGCGGAAGGCGCCGCTGGACATGAACGCGATTGGGAAGGATCAGGTGGTCGGCCTATATGTGAGCCACGAATCCGTGGCACAGTTCGGGGTCAACATTGCGCTGTTCATCGTGCCTGATCCCGCACCCAACCCGCCAAAGAAGGCCTCGATGACTCTGGAGACGCTGTCGGCCCAGACCAACGCGGCGGGGATGGTGCTGTTTGCGGTGGCGGCTGCGATGATCGGTCTGGCCATCGGGGCTGTCGACGGCATCGGCTGCCATCTGCTCCGGCGGGCGCTGGTGGCCGGCGGCATCGGGCTGGTGGTAGGGTTCATCGGCGGGTTTATCTCCGGGATTCTGGCGGGCGTTGTGTACTCGCCGCTTAACGCCCTGGCCATGAAGCAGGAGGGCGACTCCGCCGCGGGACTGACTACCTTCGGTTTTCTTGTCCAAATGGGCGGGCGGTCGCTTGGATGGTGTCTGGCCGGCATGGCAATGGGGCTGGGACAGGGCATCGCCTTGCGATCCTCGCGGCTGCTGATCTACGGTTTCCTGGGCGGGGTGATCGGCGGTCTGCTGGGCGGGCTGCTGTTCGACCCTATCGACCTGCTGCTCTTGGGCGCCGACAAGCCCAGCGCGCATTGGAGCCGCCTGGTGGGCATCGTCGTGGTCGGCGGCAGCGTGGGGGCGATGATCGGCGTGGTGGAATTATTGGCTCGCGACGCCTGGTTGCGGATGGTGGAAGGGCCGCTGGCGGGCAAAGAGTTCCTCATCTTCAAAGATACCATGCACCTGGGCTCGTCCCCGCGTTCGGAGATATATCTTTTCAACGACAATGATGTTGCCATCCAGCACGGCGTCATCCGCAGTATTGGCAACAATTACGAAATCGAGAATCTCTGCCGCGAAAGGCCGCTGCGGATCAACAGCATCCCAGTCACTCGAACTCGCTTGCGGCACGGCGATCAGATTGTCATCGGCCGCACCATCTTCGTTTTCCAGAGACGTAAAGGCTGATCTTCCATGAGCGAAGAGCCAAAATTCGGGGAACTGAAAATCTCAGTCTGTTGCACGCAATGCGGGCAGCAGTACCAGGTTTCTTCCACGTGCGCGGGCAAAGCTGCCCAATGCCGCAAGTGCGGCACGAAGTTCCAGATGATTCCCATGTCGCCTGCGGCGGCGCCCGAGCATGGAGCGGCGGCAAAGGCCCAGGCTTCTCAAAGATCGTCTGTCGCCCCCGGCCAGAAGAATGACTTTTGCGCCATCTGCCAGGCCCTCGTCGAACATGGCGAAAAAGCTGTCGCCTGCTCCGAGTGCAGCGCCGTCTACCACAGTGACTGCTGGGAGTATAACAAGGGCTGCGCGCTGTACGGGTGTCCGCAGGCCCCTCCCACTGAAAAGCTTAACACGCTGGAGATGCCCATGTCGTACTGGGGCAGGGAGCAGAAGAACTGTCCGGCGTGCAATCAGGAAATCCAGGCCGCCGCCATCCGTTGCCGGCACTGCGGGGCCACGTTCCAGTCTGCCCAGCCAGAGGACGCTGCAGGCTTCCGCGCCCGCGCCGCGGTGGAACGCAACCTGCCAGGCGTACGCCGGAGCACGGTGTGGCTGCTGGTATTGAGCATCCTTCCGTGCACGGCGCCGCCGGCGGCTATCTTTGGTGCTGTCTGGTACTTCTGCCGACGAAAAGAGATTCAGCAACTGCCTGCTCTGCACTGCGCCCTATGCAAGCTGGCGATCGGCGTAGCCATCGGGCAAAGTGTGTTAGGGCTGATCGTGGCAATATTATACTCGTTGTTTCAAGGATAAAAGCCCCATATACAGGAGAGTGCCGGATGACCCCAAGACTTCGAAGACTCCAGGCGGACCACCGGCAGGTGATGTTGGTTTTTTCCCGCCATCCTCATATTTCGATCCTGCAGGCCGATGGCATGCCGCCGGAAAAATATGTGGTGGAATTCCGCATTCAAGGGCTGGTGCCGATGGGAGAAAAAGAGTTCCAGCAAGGTATCACGCACCGTGCCGAGATATTTCTGCCGATGGACTACCCAAGACGGCCGCCCTTCTGCCGTATGATTACCCCTGTGTTCCACCCCAACATCGACGCCCAGAAGATTTGCATAGGCGATCACTGGAGCGCCGGGCAGCGGCTTGCTGACCTGATCGTCCGCATCGGCGAGATGATCACGTACCAGAGTTATAACGTGAAGAGCCCTCTGAACGGCGAGGCTGCTGCATGGGCGGAGTTGAACCAGGCGATTCTGCCCCTGCAAAAAGTCGACCTCTCTGCCGGCCTGTGATGACCTGGTGCAAATCTTTCGCGGCGGCGTTGCCGGAATCAATGGCCGTCGGAACACGAGGCCAGTTGCTGCGGGTTATTTCCATGACACAATTTCATGATAGCAAAACCGCAGTTGAGCCGCAAGAAGATCGACCGCGAATGCCGGAGATGCCCGGAAGTTGCTTGTCAAAACGCCAAAGCGAGTCAAAATAGCGCCGATCGCGGCGGCAAATGCGAAACGCCAAAACTGGGCATCAAGCCGGCAGAATCGACGACTACGAGATCAGATGGAAAATAGAATATGAGTTTTTGGTAATTTATCCGTGCAAATCTTTTTTGAGAGTCTCGACTGGCGGCGCCACTCTTGTCGCCGTCCATATGACGGCAGTATAATGCCACAACCAAATACGGCGCCTGTTCTATACATTTCGGCGCGGTTCAACGCATTTCACCGGCCGTAAGAAGGAATACTTATGACGGAAACAAACAATGACGTTAAAGTTCTTCGCGAACTGGCAAAACAATATGCGGAAATCGCCTCAAAGCCTGTCCAGGAGGAGCGGCGAAGGCTGTGGGCGGCTCATTTCAGTTTGAAGCCCACCCGGCCGCTCGTCCTGACGACCTACGGCATGTGGAACGTCTGGTGCCGCGAGGTCTTCGGCGACGGCCAGATGGCATGCCGCGACGCTTTCTGCCGCAATTATGAACGCACGCTGCGCAGGCTCATCTTCCAGGACGAGGTCGGCGACGACAGCATAGCAGAACCGTGGATAGGCATGAGCGCCAGAGTCAAAGGACAGTGGGGGCAACTGTGGGGCGTGAAGTCGGAACTTTCTGACAAGCCTATCGAGGGCGGCGCGGCGCACTTTGATCCGCCGATCAAAGACTGGAAGGACCCGGACAAGCTGCGGGCGACGCCGCACGAGGTGGACGAAAAGGAAACCGCCGCCAACGCCTCGCGGCTTCGCGATGCCCTCGGCGACATCTTGACAGTAGATGTGGTTCGCACACCATGTTACTCCGATTTCATGGCCGACATATCCACCAGCCTGGCCCGCCTGCGCGGTCTGGAGCAGATCATGATGGACATGTATGATTTTCCGCAGGAGATGCACCGTTTGCTTGCCTTCATGAGGGACAGCATCCTGGCCAACAACCGCCAGGCCGAGCAGGCCGGGCATTATTCGCTGACGTCGTCGCAGAACCAGGCGATGCCGTATTCCGAACAGTTGGAGCGTCCGGCGGCCAACAGCGGCCCGCGGAAAAGAAAGGATATCTGGGGCTTCTGCGCAGCCCAGGAATACACGCTCGTTTCGCCGGCCTTCCACGAGGAATTCCTGCTGAACTACCAGATTCCGATCTACGAGCATTTTGGGCTGGTTCACTACGGCTGCTGCGAGGACCTGACGAAAAAGATAGACATGCTGCGGAAGATGAAGAACCTCCGCAGCATCGCCGTAACGCCGGTGGCGAACGTCCGCAAATGCGCCGAACAGATCGGCCGCGATTTTGCAATTTCGTGGCGCCCCAACCCCACGGACATGGTCTGCGCGGCGTGGGACGAGGCCCGCGTGCGACGGATCATCCGCGAAGGGCTGGAGGCCTGCCGCGGCCAGTTCCTTCACCTCCATCTCAAAGACATCGAGACGGTCCAGGGCGACACCGGCAGGCTCGCCCGCTGGACCAAAATAGTGCGCCAGACGATCGACGAATACTGGCGGTAGTCCGCAAGCGAGACACGGCGTGAAATCGGCGAAAATATTTGGGTTTTGCGAAGGGTAAAGAATGAAGACTTTTTGGGGTTGTGATAAGCTCGACTTTTGCCAATTTTAAACATCTTCCGCCGCCGGCAAGGGCGGCAAATACTGGCGCAATAAAAGGACTCCTGCCGATATTGCTGTTGTCAAGACCGCGAATCGGAAAGGAGTCCAATTATGCTTTCTCTTCCATCGGCTGCTGAGCCGTTTTTGATGAGTTTTTCCGTCGCATTCACCCAGCCGACTTTTCAGCGAGCGCTGCCTCTGATCGTCGGAGCCATTCTGACGACGGGACGGCAACAAAATCTGGGACAGGCAGATGATCCGCGTGGAAGTGAAGTAGGCGGCCACCAGGCAACTATCCCGAAACACACTTGATATGTGGCACAGCCGCCCCCGGCTGTGCGTTTCCATGAAGTTTTACGCGCCCGAGGGCGGGCTGGGCATGGAGCTCGACCTTGCCGCCGTGCCGACCGACGGCAGCCTGACCGTGCCAAAGACGCTCTTCAGCGAGTCGGCCGGGCGGTTCCTCGTCGAAGTCGCGCCGCGAAACTACGACGCGCTCCTGCGGATCGTCCGCGACTGCCCGTTCGGCGAACTGGGCAAGCTGAATGAATCGGGCAAGTTGGTCGTCCGGGCCGGCGGGCGAAACATCATCGATCTGCCGCTCACCGACGCCAAGGCCGCATGGCAAAAAACCTTCGCCGCGTGGTAAGAAAAATGATCCCTCAATACATCCAAATCATCAAACCATGCTCGCGACGAGCGCGAGCATGGTTATCACACGATTTCTATTCCACTTGCACGCGCCAAGCCGGCGGTCTATTCGACGACGACGACTTTGACGTCGACCGACTTGCCCGTGATGCACTTCTTGCCGTCATACTCGCGGACCGTTCCGGTAACCTGGACGGTTTTGCCGTCGTTCTTGGCGCAGATCACGCCCGCCCAGCCGTGGACGTAATAAACAACCTGTTTGCCGTTCTCCGTAACAGTTACGGTGGCATGTGCGATCGACGGATTTTTGTTTTCGGGGTCAACGTTAAGCGATTTTGCCGTTCCTGTGATCGTCGTCTTCGCGTCATCCGCCGTCGCCAGGGAAGTGAACGCAACCAGACCAGCCACAACCAACGCCGTCATCATGATTCGATTCAACATTGCCATTCTCCTGAATAAGGGGTTTTCTTCTGCCCGAGCGGTCCCGCTCGCCGGCCTCATTGTCTTCACTTCATATACTGCGCCCGGGATATCAAAGGGTTCAAAAAATGATGTTTCCCTGGAACCAATTGCCGGCCGACTGCATATCCGTGATCCATAGTCTGCTGCATGATCGCGTTCTTATCGGACGACGATGACCTTGACATCGACCGACCTGCCCGTGATGGTCTTCTTGCCGTTCGACTCGCCGACTGTTCCGGTAACCTGAACTGTCTTTCCGTCGTTCTGGGCGCAGATCGCGCCCGCCCAGCCGTAAACATAGTAGACGGTTTGAGTCCCGTTTTCCGTTACGGTTACAGTGGCATGGGCTACCGCCGGATTTTTGAAGGTGGGGTCAATGCTGGTTGATTTTGCCGTTCCCGTGATCGTTACTCTTGTTGAACCGGGAACGCTCGCCGGCACGGAAGCGCTGGTCGGCTTTGAAGTGCTGGATGGCATGGTGGCGCCGGCCGGGTTGGTAGTGCTTGCAGGCCCGGAAGCAGTCGTCGGCTCGGCAGCGACAGCCGGCCTGGTTTCGCTTGCCGGCTCGGTGGCGACGGCCGGCCTGGTAGCGAGCACAGGCCCGTTTGGACCGAACACTTTCTGGTCCCCTGCACGCAAGGTCATGCTGCCCCAGGCGCCTTTTACATTCACGCTGCCGGCCGACACTTTTACGTCCATTCTTTTCAGAGGCAATTCGTCGCCATTTGTTTCCTCAAAGACGCGAACGGAAAATTTCGTGCCCGTAACGGAAACAGTCCCAATTGAGGTCTGAATTGCGAACGCCCCGATGTTCCTGTTTATGTCGCAAGCGGCTGAGCCGGAATCAAGTAACACCTCCTCGTCCGACTGGCTGCCCTGCAGGCGCAGCCGGCTGGCCGGGCCGATATCCAGAGTGCAATATCCGCCCAGTTTCAGGACGGCATTGCCCCTGTCGGTGACGATAACGGAACCGCGCTGCAACTGCTCACTCCCGACGATCCGGCAGTCGCCGCTGACAACAGGCGACGGGTACCCCCCTTGCACGAGAATCGCCCAGATTCCAACTGTCAAAATGACTGTTGCGGCGGCGGCAAGCGAAGGGATTAACCACCTCAGACGTTTGCGCGGAGCATCGAAAGTCCTTTGAAGCACTTTGGCGGTTACATCCGGCGATTTCTCCCCGCCGATTGCCTCCAGAAGAAAACCGTGCACCAGCCGGTCGTATTCTTCGGTCATTTGCATGGTTCGCCCCGGGATTTAAGGCGCTTCTGTATGCACTCAGCCAGGACGGCGCGAATCCGCCTCATCAATGTCTTGACGCCGTCCTCGGTCAACTGGCAGGCCGCGGCAATTTCGGCGCGGGATTTCTTCAATTTATGCTGAAGTTCAATCATGCCCTGTTCTCTTTGGGGCAGCACATGCAGGCACAGCTTTAATGCCTCCAGGTGGTCGGAGCCGTCCGCGGGATCGGCGAATTCCGATGCCCACAGCGCCTCAGCCCGCTCCACAAAATCAGAATTCAGGCGAACCGGGTTGGTCTTCGCCCGGCGGCAATAAGCCAGGAACAGGTTGCGGGCCGCCCCCCGCAGCCAGCCCGCCGCCTGGGGTGCGTTGCCCCACGAAACCTGATCCTTTTTGCGAAACGCCGCCACGAAGGTCTCTTGCATAAGGTCCTCCGCCAAATCGGCGGCGGCGCCCAAGTAACGCAAATAACGATAAATCTGCGCCTGGTGGCTGTGAACCAGATTTATCAACGCCTGGCGATTCAGGCCTTCTTCATTCTTAACCAGTTCCATTCCGGTCATTCTACATACTGCGCCTGGGAAGCAAAAGGGTTCAAAAACTGACCCTTTCCCCGGCCTGCCGGTAATGTCATGTTCTGAGAGGCTTGTGAGGCGGGCATCCGGCTCCGCCGAATGCTTCCGGTTTTGCTTCTCTATGCCGGACAAGTCTTGCTTGCATGAAAAGCAAAAATCGCGGGCGGGATGCCAGCGCCGCTTTCTGTTTACGGCGGGGAGTAGGCCTCGATGACGACGGGTACGGCGACGGTGGTGCCGACCTCGGTGATATTGACAGTGGGCAGGTCGATGCCCTGGCTGGAGCGGTTGATGGAGCTGTTGGTCAGTTGTGCTCTGGCGGAAATTTTTACCACGCCTGTGGCGATGGCCTTTGCGGAGGCGATCTGGCCGGCCTGGATCGGCGTCAGGGCGGCGGGGGCCAGGCATGTCAGCGTGTTGCACAGGTCGAAATAGGCCGCGGCGCGGAATTCGACGGGATCGCCCTTCTTCATCTTTCCGGCCCTGGCGAGTATCAGTTCCACCGGCGCGCCCTGGGCGGGCGCCTTGTCGCCGGCCGGCTGGGTCGCCGACTGGCCGGCGATTATAGGGAACACCAGTTCCTTGTCGTCCTTCTGCAGGACCACGGCGTCGCACCGGGAATCCCTGACCGTGGTCTTTCTGACTTCCACGAACGCGGCTCGTTCGGGCGGGACGTACTTCTTCAATTGGGCAAGCAACTGATATTCGCCCATGTTGTCCCGCAGCGTCGCCTCGACGGTGTCGCCGTCCTTGAGGTCCTCGACGAGGGCGGCCATCCCGGCGTCGCCCAGGAGTTTGCCGCCGGAACTCTTGTGCGGCAGCGCCAGCACGTATTCCTTCCCCATTTTCCGGGCCAGCAGGCAGGTGATGGCGGCGTTATTCGCGGCCTGCCTGAGCACCTTATGGATGAAGACGTAGACGTTGGGCAGTTCCTCGCCCGGCCTCAGGTCGTAAGGCTCGGCGTGCTTCATGAAGACGATCCCGCCTGGCCCGGCGACCGGGTCGGGAATCACTTTCAGGCAGTCGCCCGGCTTGGCCTTTTTCAGATTTTCATAGACGGTTTTGTAGGTGTCGTCGGCAGCCTTCATATACAGAGTCAGAGCTTTTTTGCCCGTTACATCGGTGATGTCCACCGCCACGCCCGGTTCATACTCCGCCGCCTGCTTTCCGCCCGACGCGGTGAATTTCTTGAATATCCCCACGTCGCGTGCCCTGAAGCAGCGGACGATCTCGACCTGCGGTTCCTGGGGGGCCTTTGTGTTTGCCTGTCCGGCGGGCGGCTGGGCGAAAAGCCCGGAGACATCCCACGCCGGAATCGCGGCCATGGCGGCCAGGACGATTCCACCCAATTCTGTCGCCCTCATAGAAATTCCTTTCCGTGCCGGACCTTGACTTCCCGAACAATTCCCAAAACCCGCTTTGCGGCCTCAAAAGTCCCGGGACATATTATATTCCCCCGAAAAGTCCGGATACCCACAAGGATTTTAATGCCAAATCCGGAATTTTCATGACGGGCGATCCGCCCTCATTAACATTAATTATACGTCATTTGCCGGCCGTTACAAAATCAAACTTTATCGCATTACTCTCATTTTATCTCATTTTTCCCAGCAGGAGCGTCATGGCCTCGGTTCGTGTGGCGAGGTTCCTGCGGAACGTGCCTAGCATGGCCGAGGTTACCATGACCGCCCCGGGCTTTTTGACGCCGCGGATGGTCATGCAGGTGTGCGTGGCCTCGAGGATTACGCCGACGCCCCTGGCGTCGAGCTTGTCCATGAGCATTTGTGCGATCTGGCAGGTGAGGCGTTCCTGCAATTGCGGGCGGCGGGCGAAGGTCTCGACGACCCTTGCCAGCTTGCTGAGCCCTATCACCCTGCCGCGAGGCAGATAGGCGATGTGGGCCTTGCCCATGAAAGGCAGCAGGTGGTGCTCGCAGATGGAATGAAACGGGATGTCCCTCAGTACGACCATCTCGTCGTATTCGGCGGTAAAGCTGATGTCCAGATGTCCGGCCGGGTCCTCGCCCAGTCCGCCCAGCAGTTCCTCGTACATCCTGGCGACCCGAGTCGGGGTTCTTCGCAGCCCCTCGCGCCGCGGGTCTTCGCCGACGGCCAGGAGTATCTGCCGGACCGCCTCTTCAATCGCCTTGAGATCGACTTTTTGCGCGGACTTTTTCATAATTTGCCGTTCTCCCAGATAGTGTCGTACATGGCCACGACGTTCCCGGTCGGCGAGACCGCCTGGAGATTGTGGCACGGCGCGCATATCCAGCGCGTAGGCCAGGCGAAGATGCGGATGTTCTCCAGGACTTCGTTCCGCACGTCCTGCGGCGTGCCGAAGGGGAGCGTCCGCTGGTTGTCGACCGCGCCGTGGAAGCCGATCTTCTTGCCGAAATCGCGGACCAGCCCCTCGCGCTCCATGCCGGGGCAGCGCCACTGGATCGGGTTGAGCACCTCGATGCCTGTTACGCTTATCAGGTCGGGTATCACGTCGCGGGCCGCGCCGTCGGTGTGATAGAAAATGCGGATTTTATGGCTGCGGGCCAGGTCGGCCATCTTCTTCTGCCTTGGCAGGATGAACTTGCGGATCAGGTCCAGGCTCATCAGCAGGCTGTGCTGGCTCCCCAGGTCCTCGGCGACGTAGGTCATGTCCGCCTTTCCGCCGGCCAACTCCCACATCCGCCCGTTGAGGCGGTAATGAAAATCAAATAGATGTTCAAAAATGGCCTCGGCAATCTGGGGTTCGGCGATCAGGTCGACCATCGCCTGTTCCATTCCCCGCATCGCGCAGTAGAGCAGGAAAGGCTCATAGCCGCCGCACTGGACGGCCTTGCGGCCGGAGAGATTTTTCACCCGCTGTCCAAAGTCGTCCCAGTCGCAGTCGTGCGGGTCGGGCCACTTGAAGGCGTGGACCTGTTCGACGGAGGTAACGTCCGCCAGGGGGTTGCAGGCCACTTCATCATATTTGCCGGTTCCGTAGTCGACCGCCCTGTGCCTGACGCCCCAGATGTTGGCCTGCGGATCGTCGGGATGGTTGTCGTGCAGGCGCTTTGCGCCCAGATGTTCCACGCCGTCGATGTGCAGGCGGTCCGCGACCTCGTTGAAATCCTTGCACTTGAGCTCGCGGATGAGCTTGTCCCGGACTTCCTGCGTGCCCCAGAAGTCGGTGGGAATGCGGTCGGGCTTCTGCCTGTTCAGCAGGGCCAGCCAGCGTTCGCGAGGCGTCATTGGCATGTTGTTGCTCCAATATAGCGGTGATGGATTTGGGAGGGAATTATATATCCGGCCCCGGCAAAGCTCCAGTGGGGAATTGCGGCAAAAAACCAATCTGCCCTTCCTGTCTCTGGCAGAAGGGCAGGCATGACTTGATTCTTTTCGCGTAAATGCCCCATTGCATTTCGACAACAATCGCCGTCCCGTCTATAATGTATTGCGGGTGAAAAGAGGCGTGAAAATGCGGATAAAATTTGCCATACTTGTCTGTCTGCCGGGCCTGTGCTTCTGGCCGGCGGGATGCCAAAGCGAACAGAGCGGCGGCCGGCGGCAGGCCGGCAGCGCGGGAGCGGCCACACAAATGAGCGTGCAGAATCAGAATGACCGGCAGGAGCTTCAAAAGCGCCTGACCCCGCAGCAGTATTCCGTCGCCTGCGAGGGCTCGACCGAGGCGCCCTTTACCGGCATATACTGGGACTACCACGAAAATGGCGTCTATCGCTGCGTGGTCTGCGGAAAGGAACTTTTCCGCTCCGACGCCAAGTTCGACTCCGGCACCGGCTGGCCTAGCTTCTGGGCCGCCGTGGACAAAAAGAACATCCGCGAAGTCAAGGACGCCTCGCACGGCAGGGTGCGGACCGAGATTCGATGCGCTCACTGCGATGCGCATCTTGGCCACGTCTTCCCCGACGGCCCGCAGCCCACAGGCCTGAGATACTGCGTCAACTCCGCCTCACTGAATTTCGCGCCGGAAAAAAAACCTTAGACGAAGCAAGCAATACCCTGGCAAAACGTCGGACACCGGCACGACAGATACTCTCGTTGAACACGCAGAGTCCTTAACTAAGGCGCTTTCGCCGGAACGGTCGAAGGACCGCTCGCTGGGGTGGGCGCAATATCAGCAGCCTTGCCATATGCTTTGACGATCTCTTCCACCACAGCCATCATATCTGCATAAGGGGCTTTACCCCGCGACACGCTCCAGCTCCGGTGTTGGAGTTTGCCCTTGTCGTCCAGGAATTCAAAGCTTACACTGCCGGCATCAGCAATTCCAGGTTGCTCCTCACCGGCCTTGACCAGCACGACCAGATCGGCCAGCTTATCCTTCGGAACCTTGCCGGTGATCTTCTCGACCATCTCCTTGTTGATCTCGTTTGTGATAGGGTGGCGGTGTTCGTTTCGCACGGTCCACTCGAAGTCGCCGTCTAAAAAGACAATAAATTCCCTGTAGCGTGTACTCGGCCCATTACCGGTCCCCTCGACCATCCACATGACCCGTTTGGGCGACACCTTCCAGCCTTGCGCGGCAATCTCCTTTTTGACGACCCCAAGGTTTTCCTCCGTCGCGCCCATTGGATTTCCGTCTTCGATGGGATCCAACCTGCCGCTACCGCCCCGGCGGCGGTAGAGAAAAAAAATGTACGTCTTATCTTTCTCGATTAGCTTGGAACTGATACAAATGGATATCTCAATGCCGGCATGATCCTGGCCCTTCAGCGTGGTCTCGACAATGGCTTTGGGGGCCTTGGCCTCAATCTCAGAATCCATCATGCCTTTCGCCTCGGACTCCCCATCCCGCGTGATCTTGGCGGCGACGATCAAATCGGCAATCTTGATCAAATTTTTCTGAATCTTCCCGTCTTGCGCGGCAATCTCCTTTTTTACGGCGGCAAGGTTCTCTTCCGTCGCGCCCATTAGAATATCCTCGTAGCTGAATACGCTCAACTCGCCGCTACTCCGGTTGCGGAGGAGAAAAAAGATGTACGTCTTGTCCTTCTCGATTCGCTTGGAACTGATGCGAACGGATATCTCAATGCCGGCATGATCCTGGCCCTTCAGCGTGGTCTCGACAATGGCTTTGGCGGCCTTGGCCTCAACCTCAGAATCCTTCATGCCTCTCGCATGGGATACGCCCCCCTCCCGCGTGATCCTGGCGACGACGATCACATCGGCAGCCTGGATCAATTTTTTCTGAGTTGCATCCAACTCGGCGGGATCGTCGGAATATACGACTGACAACGCGATCAGGATTGACACGCATGCAAAAAATCCCGTTCTCATCTTGTTCTCCTCTTTAAGGGTTGATTAGCCAGCATATCCTGGCTCTTGTTCAATTAGACGAAGATGTCCCAAAAAAGTTCTGGATAATTCTCCAATTTTTAAAAATGCGGGCTGCTAACGTGTGCAGTTTAGCCAATTTTTCATAACTCTAACCCTTTGTTAGCAAAGAGTTATGGTTGCGAAAAATGGTTAAACCTCACAACGTAACAGGTGCATAAAAAGATCCGTCAGATCGCGAAAAAGTGGCTGACGAAGGCATTGAGAGACAGGACACAACGGATGGGAAAATTTGTCGGCAGGTTCGGTAGCAGAACGTCGAGCGGGCAGACTCCGAAGCAGACTTCAGATATCTCGCGATTGTTGAACGAGTAGGCGGCGGGCGGCATGGCCGGTTATGCCGCAAGAGGTAAAAACTGGTGCCATGGTCGCATCTGTTTGCGGCCATGTGCTGTTTTTACTCCCAATCGACACACATTTTGGGATTCGCTCAAAATGGCCGTCAAATATTTTCGATAACCGTAACAGAAAAAAGAACATGCTCGCAAACAGAGGCGAACATGTCACCGCGCAAATCTTCTACGCCCCGGCGTGGTCGGCGACGTTCTTGTAGTCCTCGACTCGCGGTTCGGAGACGTGCTTGATGAGCCGCTCGACGATGTCGTCGGGCGCGATGCCCTCGGCGTCGGCGTTGAAGTTGGTGAACAGCCGGTGCCGCATCACAGGTTTGGCGACCTGGCGGACGTCCTCGCAGGAGACCTGGAGCCGGCCATGGAGAAGGGCCATGCTCTTGGCGGCCAGAATAAGATATTGTGCGGCCCGGGGCCCGGCGCCCCACGTAAGATAGTTTTTCACGAAATCCGGCGAGGTTCCGTCGGCCGGCCTGCTGGCCCGGACCAGGTTCACCGCGTAATCGACCACGTGCTGGCTGACCGGCACCTTGCGGACGATCTTCTGGAGCGCGACCACGTCCTCGCCGCCCAGGACCGGCTGGGCCTCGCCGTGCTGCTCGGCCGTGGTGGTCTTGACGATCTGCCGCTCCTCGTCGCGGGTCGGGTAATCGACCTTGACCATGAACATGAAGCGGTCGAGCTGGGCCTCCGGCAGCGGATATGTGCCCTCCTGCTCGATGGGGTTCTGCGTCGCAAGCACGAAAAACGGCAGGTCCAGCGGATAATTGTTTCCGCCGGCCGTTACGTGGTATTCCTGCATCGCCTGGAGCAGGGCCGCCTGCGTCTTGGGCGGCGTGCGGTTGATCTCGTCGGCAAGGATGATGTTGGCGAAGACCGGACCCTTGACGAACCGGAATGCCCGCTTGCCCGTCGTGCGGTCCTCCTCGATCACGTCGGTGCCCGTGATGTCCGACGGCATGAGGTCGGGCGTGAACTGGATGCGGTTGAACGACAGCTTGAGCACCTTGGCGAGCGTCGAGATCATCAGCGTCTTGGCCAGGCCCGGCACGCCGACCAGCAGGCAATGGCCGCGCGACATCAGGGCCTGCATCAGCAGCTCGATGGCGGCGTCCTGGCCGATGATTGTCTTGTGAATCTCGGCCAGCATCCGCGACTTTGCCATCGCGAGGTTCTCGATGATCTTTATGTCGCCCGACTGTTTCGGCGCCTGTGTCATGGTTATTTTCCCAGTATTATCGTGCCCCAGAGGAGCGGCCTGCGGTAGGCCTTGTCCGTATTCTTGTCGCAGTAGAACTGCTCTTCCGGCTTGCCGTCCTTGTTGACGGCGAAATTGAGCCCCATCTTCGTGCCTTCCTTCAGAACGGCCGGGACAAGCATGTCGGCAGGTATGCAAAACTCGATGTCGAAACCCTTTTCGGTTTTTTTCCACGAACACGACAGAGTCTGAGCGTCCTTTTGCCCAGGTTTCCCCACGCCGCCCCAGGCTACAAGCGTCGAGCCTTCGCCGCCCTCGCCATCCCCGGGCGAGAAGACATATTGAGCGCCATTTTGCGGATCTTCCTCGGTTCCCGCCCCGTCGATGTTCTTCTCGATGAACGCTATGTTCTTTTCGAGAAAAATCTCGATGGAATCGGCGCTCCACGGCTGCTGGGGATCGACCTTTATCTCTTTTTTCTCCACGCTGGCCGAGCCGTAAAGGCCGTCTTTGGTCCATGCCAGCTTGATCGTGCCGGCGTCCTTTTTCATGAAAGGCATCGGCAGGGGTTTTACGTCTTTCCATTCATTCAGGTCGCCGTCAACGGTAATTTTTTCCAGACGGGCAATCGCGACCGGGTTATCAAGTCCGCCGGGATTTGTCCTGGCCAGACTCGCCGAGGAGGCCAAGCCGGCCTTGAAGCCGATCTTGGCCGTCCAGAGGGTATTGTCTTTGGCATTCCTGAAAAGCCCCAGGCTGCCTGTCCTGTCTATGAGGATAAGCCCGTCCATGTCCGTCAGCCGCTGCGATTTGCCCGTTGCCGCGTTGACGATCAGGACGGCGGATGAATCCAGGCCCTTGACGAAAAGATATCCCGGCGAAATTTCAATGAAGCATCCCACCACCGTTTTGCGATCGAGAACCAGGTCGGCTTTTTTGGTGCAGGATTCGGCAAATATTGCCTGGGCCCGCTTGGCTATTTCGGCGTCTTCCGACTTCATAGCTTCCCTGATTATCCCGGCGATCATCGGGCCGGCGGCGCGAAGCTCCGCCTCGGCGGCATCGCGCTGCTTGTAGTCGTCGTCGCCGAGTTTGGCCACGATCGCCTTGTATTTGTCAATTTCCTGCTGGGTGAGGGCGGCCGGCTTAACGAAAGGCTTGAACGAATACAGCCCGCCCGTGAAATGCGTCGCATACATTGTTGAATTGTCCTGCGACCATCCGACCTGCGGCATCACCACGTTCTGCTGGGCATAGGCATAATCTTCCAGCTTCGGATTTATGTTCTGGCCGAGTGGAACGTCCAGATTGCCCGAAACGTCGAACTCGTTCGACTTTATGTCGAAAGCCCACAGGAACGGGACGTTATTTTCCGGATTCGCGCCGATTCCGGCGATTCTGGTCCGATCAGGCGAAATGGCAATAGGGCACACGGGCAGCGTATTAAGAGAAACATGGCTTCTCGCGTACACCTTGGCAGAATTTGTTTTCGGGTCAAAACTGCAAATACGGCCCTTGGCGCCCGAGTCATAATTCGGCCAGACGCAATAAAGCAGGCCGTCGCCGCCGAAAACGCCGCAGATTACGCTGAGGCCGGCGGAGGGCAAATCCCGCTCTCCGGCGTTCAAATCGATGCCGCCGGGAAGGGGGAGCGTGACGTTTTTCCCGTCCATGCCAAGGAGCTGAAACGGCAACCCATTTGCATTATGCAGGACCTTAGCGGGGGCAAGGTTAAGACTTGCTACAAACAGGTTTCCATCCTGCGAGATATTCCCTCGCTGATTGGGAAAAACTCCGGGAAAGTTGGTTCGGGAATAAAATCTGCTGACGTCCCTGTTCAACATCAACTTGCATATCTCTTTGCCGTCTTTGCCGTCAAGCCCCGAAGAAGAGTACGTGATGAATCTTTTGACGGCATCTTCGTTATTCTCTTTGTTATCGTCTTTCTTGTCCTTGATCTCGGACAATGCGGCAAAGAGGATGGTCTTGCCGTCGGGGGAAAAAGATGCGCCCGCGTCGGCCTTTACGCCGAGATTGAGTTTATCCTTGAGTTCCAGTTCCACGACATCGCCGGCGGGTTTGGCGGGCATGGTGGCCGGCTGATCGGCCAGCCCAACCGGGCTGCTCGCTGAAAATGTGAAAACGCAGACCGCGGCCAATCCCGCCAGGGCCGCCGGGATGGCACGGCGAATAAGGCCGGAGCTGGCCGCCGTCAAAACGATGTTTCGCCCGTTCTTCGATTCGGCACGGTGCGGTCCGGTCTCAATGAGGCTTCTCATCTTGCACTCTCTTCCTTCATGCTTAGAGCCGGCATGGAACAAATCTCCGCCGACACCGCAATTGTACCATTGTTTACCCGAAATTTTGAAGCAGACGTTTATTTTTATTATGTCGTCAATTCTGATGAAGGTCGGAGGCCGACGAGTTTTTGCCTGGTCTGGGCGTACGGGTCGGCCGGCTTTTTAAGGGCCAGGGCAAGGACGACCAGGCAGACAAGCAGCATGATCAGCATGAAGAAGGTCGGGCCGTAGGCGTCGAGCCAGTCGGCCATTCCCGCGCCCTTTTTACTCTCGCCGATGGCTTTGGCGAAAAGCTTGACGACCTCGCTGCCGGTCAGCCATTTGGTCAGCCCGGCCGCTATAAGAAGAACAAGCCCGGCCAGGCGGACGCGCCTTGAAAAAATTCCGTATCCGACGGCAAACCACGCCGGCATGGTCGCCAGCAGCAGAATTCCCGCATGGTGGTCCCACGTCCGCTGGTTGAGCAGGAGCATGCCGAGGGCGACCAGGCCGTAATGCAGGCCTCGCCTGCCGTCGTCGCGAGGCAGCTTCCGCCAACCGATCGCCCAGCCAATAAGCAGCGCGACGATCGCCTGCGCCAGCTTGACCATCAGCTTGACCGTCTGCTCGGGCAGGGCCAGCACGGTTATCCACCCGTGCGAGGGCGGGTTGTAATCGGGATAGTCGTCGGGGTTCCAGAATGCGTCGCCGCTGGGGCCGGCGAGAAAATATCGCGAGAAGACCGCGGGTATCGACTGATTGATGTGGATGGGATACCACGAGCCTTTGATGAGGCCGGGCTTGATGAGATTTTCGTACCAGGCGGCGGTGAGGTCAGCCGCGTGCTGCGGACCCAGGGCGACTGCCGGCACGACCAGCATTGCGACGGCCAGGCCCGCCAGACAGCCGGCCAGCAGCCGCCAGTTCCGCTGATACAGCCAGTAAAGGATGAACAGGGCCGGCGTCATCTTCAGGCATATCGCCAGCGCCAGCGAGGCCCCGGCGGCGAGGTTCTGCCCGCGGCGGAACAGCCACAGGTGCAGCGCGATGGCGCCCAGGACGAAGACGTTGGTGTTGCCGTGCTTGATGTCGCCGGCCAGGAACGCCGCCGCCCAGACCAGGCCCAGGAAGACGACCCAGTCGGGAATCTTCCGCCCGGGCGGACTCGCCAGCCGCGCGACCATCAGCAGCGATGCCACCAACACCGCGATCTTGAGGAGATTGAACGTAAATGCCCTCGCCTCGGCAGGCATGTAAGCAAACGGCGACAGCAGGATGACGGTGAACGGCATATTGGGATGCAGCAGGCCGCCTTCGTCGCCGGTTGAGGTTACCGCGGCGCTGCCGGCGGGCATGGCGTAGATGTTCCTGCCGCCCCAGAAGTCGCGGAATGCCCCGCACCAGCGCCCTATTGCGCCCTTGTGAATCTTGGGCGGGGTGTCGTTGGGCAAAAGCTCGCCGGCCGCCAGTTTTCGCTCGTATTCCCGGCCGGCCTTAAGGTTCTTGTGCGTCTCGACCTGAAACTGAACGACCGGCACGACCAGCAGGACGATGAAAACGCCGTAACAGGCGATCCGCGCCGCGACAGCCAGCCGCCGGGCGGCCTGACCCTGCGGCAGGGGAATCGAGAACGGCAGCCTGTCGGGCAAATCCTTTATCATTGTGTAATGCTCTGTTGAAAAGGCACACCGATCTGCCTGTGTCGTGTAACAGGCCCCCGCTTTAGGGCTTGTCGATTTAGTCGTCCACAACCTTGATTCGTCGCGAGGCCGTTGTTGTTTTCCGCAAGTTTCATATTTTTGCGTTAAAAATCTGTCCTTATCGGCCCTGCTGCCT
>JACRIL010000149.1 GCA_016235825.1 Planctomycetota bacterium | reverse complement strand
TGAGCCGCAATAGAAGGATGAACCGCTTCGGTGTTGGAACCCTGACGGATACATTATTGACTTGACAGGCGACCTTTACTCATAGAAGGGCGAAATAAGGCTGTTGGACTCACTCATCAGACGGGCAAAATGGCCTTCGTAAGCGTTGTAGTGCTGGCGCCCATGTTGCGTTTTCATGCACGTTCTCAATTAAGTTTATTGAGTTCCTGTCTGGCGTCTTTTGCGGCCTGGGTGTCGGGGAAGTCGGTGATGACTTTTCGCAGGAGGTCCTTTGCCTTGGCCGGATCGGTGGTGATGTAGATTTTTGCCGCGGAGAGTCTGCCCCTAGCCGCAGTTTCCTGGTCGTTGGCGGCAGGCGCCGGACCGGGCGTAGCGGCCGGCGGCTTCGACTCGGCAGGCGCCGGCGCGGCGGCAGGGGTTTTTGACGCGGTTGGAGTTGGCGCGGCAGTTGGCGGCTTTGTCTCGGCAGGAGCGGGCGCGGCGGCAGGCGGCTTTGCTTCCGACCTGGGCTCGGGCCTGGCCTCGATCACCCTGGTCGCACCGGCCGGCGGTTTGCCGCCCAGTTCAATGGCACCGGCGTCGCGTTTGCCATCAATCCCGTTGCCGCAGAAGTCGCGGGACTGCGGCCCGTCGAATTCCCAGGCGTACAATTCGTCAATGCTCGTCTTGGCCTCGGCAATCGTCGCGCGGCAGACCCGCAGGAAGTCAATCGCTCCGGTGAGTCCCTTGCCCACGGCAAAGTCGGCCGTGTTCGACAATGCCGCATCCTTGGCGACGGCGTCGAGTTTGCCTTCTCCGGCCGCCTTACCGTCGACGTAGATCACGGCCTTGCCGGCAGCGCGGTCCGCCTCGACAATCACATGGTGCCAGTTGCCGTCGTTGACCTTGACCGCGGATGTCGCCGAGGTCTTTGCCCCGCCAGCCTGGATGGTCAGGCAGGCCCCGCCGTCAGGCCCGACGGCCAGTTCGTATCCAGCCTCGGCCATCTTCGAGGCCAGAACGCCGCCCGTGTGGCCGGCCTCGGTCTTGAAGTAGACTTCGATGAGGAAGTTATTGGCGCCCATGTCGAGGGTCTCGCGCTTCGAGCCGTCGTAAGGATTCTTGCCGCCCACAGTCTTGGTCATCTCGGCATGAGCGAGGGTTGCGACGCGTTTGCCGTCGAATTTCAGCGAGCCCTCGATCCAGTCCTCCAACTGCCCCGCCACGTAATCCTCCGCTGTGCAGTCTGAGACGTTCAGGTCGTTTCGCGGGACAAAATAATACATGTCGCGGCTGACATACTCGTCCGTCATGTAGTAACCTTCGCCCAGGACGATCTTGGGGTTGGATGCGCTCTTGAAGAAGTTCCATTCTCCGACGTTGCGGGCCAGCGACCACGGGACAAAATACTTCACGCCGCGTTCCTTGGCCCCCGAGTTGGCCGAGGGACGATAGTCCTTCTTGGCAGGATCGGCCATGGGAGCCTCCGTGGCCATCCAGCCGATGGTGGCGAGGCGGCACTTCTGGGCCTCCAGGGCGGCGCGGAGCTCGTCCAGCGTGTTGCCGGTAACGGTGGCCGCTCCGCCGCCTGCGCCGCTTGAGCTGATTCCCGCGACGACTCCGAAGCTCTTCGGGCTGCCGAAAAAGACGTTGCTGGCGTAGGCCATCGTGGGAATGCCCATGCGTCCCATTTCGCCCGTGTCGTTTCCGCCCAGCATGGATACGTCGCCCGGGCGGTTCTGGCCGATGAACGTCTCCTTGCAATCCGACATCAGGTTGCCAAGGATGTTGGAGCGGTTGCCCGAACTGCCGTCGATCGCCTTATCGAAATGGTAGATCGTGTTGTTGAAGAACTGATTCATGAATCCGAAGACCATGAAGTAGCCGCAGTGGTTGTAGTAGTCGGCCTGGTCGGGCTTGATGTTGCCGGCGATGATGTTGTTGAAGACGTAGCATTTGAAGCCGCCGTCCAGGTAGAGGCTGTAGCCCAGTTCCCTGCCGAGGGTCCTGGTGCCCACGCAGTTGCGGGTGATGTTGTTGAAGAGATAGATAGGCCCGCCCTGGAAGTGCTCCAGCCCGCCGTAATCGTTGCATCCGAGCATGGTGTTGTCTATCTGGTTGTTATAGACCAGCATGCGATTCAGAGCCACAATGTTGTGGCTTCCCGATCCCTTGCCGCCGAGGGTGAAGATGCCGCAGCCGTAGCTCGTATCGACGATGTTGCCTGCGATCTCGCAGGTTTCGGGCTCGACCACTGTTATGGCCGGAATGTTGGAATTCCCGCGCGTGCCGTGCCTGAAGCCGGTGTCGACTACCCGGTTTCGCATGACCTCGACGTGTTTCAATTTGCCGTAAGCTGCGCCCGGCGAGCGTTCGCTGCCGCCGTTCATGCAGATTGTTCCGACCAACTCGGAGTGATTAACGTCATTGTCGCTGACGATGATGTTGTCCATCACGTCGTTGGCGAATACGCCAATCTCTTTGCTGTAGACGCCATATGGACCGCCTTCATTCTCCGGCCGGGGGAACGCACAAACCGCATCAGCCACATAGTAGAACTTGCAGTTCTTTACCGTGATGCTATTGCAGTTGCCCACTATGCGGACGCATGGAGACTCTCCGACCTGCGGCGGCCAACTGTAAGTGCCGTCGTCCGGATCGTTGTAGCGGAACTCCAGGCCGCTGACGACTATGTCGTGCTTGTCCTGGATCCAGATCGGGAAGCGGATCTGGGCCACCTCGTAGACGGCGTTGTTCGGCTCCGCTCCGCCGGGAGGAATAAGATACAGGCGCCCGGCCTTGGGGCCGTTGAGGTCGAAGAAAAACTCGCCGGGCGCATCGAGGAACTTGGCGACATTCTCGATCATGAAGTGAACCCTGTTATGTTGACGATTGAAGTCGGCCCGGGTCTGGAGTTTCACGGTTCCGGCGTCGGGATCATAGCTGTCGATCGAAGTCCTGCTGGCGGCGCCCATAAGAAAGGAGCTTTCCGTCCAGCACACCGCGCCGTTAAGAAAATTCTTGTCGCCCAGACCTTTGAGAGTTGGCGACGTAAACTCTTTTTTCCCCTTGTCATATTTGCTCCATGTCGGCCAGTTCTTGACGGGATTGTTGGGATCGGAGAGGTCGTAATTTGGTTCGCGAGCAATGTGCAGGCGCTCGACCTTGTCGCCGCTTACCTGCCATATGGCGGAGAATTTTGCGCTATATCTGGCTTCGGCGGCGCCTCCGTCCGGATCGTAGTCCTTGCCGAGGTCGATGTACCAGACCTTGTCAGGCTGACCGACGCCGGGGGCCTCGTCGGCGCTGCCCTTTTTCCATCCTCCCTTGATCTGGGTTGAGCCGTATAAAACGCCCTCGCCCTTGCCCCAGGCCGGGTCGCTGGTCAGGCGGATGGGATTGCCCGGCTCGCCAGAGTCGCCCGCCTTCAACGCGCCGCGATAAACGACGCCGCCCTTGAAGATATATGTGTTAATGCCCTTGCAGGCCTTGGCCTCGCCGGTAGCCTTGGCATCCCACGGGTGGTGCTTCCATGGGGACTGCTGGGTCTTGCCGTCCTTGGAGTCGTCGCCGGCGTCGAAGTCTATGTATCGCACCGAATCGCCCTTCTCGAAAACGAAGGGCCTGGGCGTCCATTCCAGGGCGCCGTTGGGCAGGACTTTGGCATGCTGCTGCTGCCACGAGAAAACCTTTGCCCCGGCCCTGGGCGGGTCGGACGCTTTTGGAGGCGCCAGCAGCGGAATTGCCGGTGTCGCCGCCGGTCCGCCGGGGCCCGCGGCCACCGCCATGTATGTGCCCACCGCCGTCCCGCCGGCCAGCATAACCGCCGCTGTCAGCATTGCCGCCGTCTTGATCTTCGCCGCGAATAACATGTTCATAGCTCCTTTCGAAAGTGCAATGACCTTGTCCGACGCCATTCCCGCAACCGCAGTTTTGGCGGCAAGCGTGCAGGCCGCCATCTTGGTCGCCGATGCCACGAATGCCGATGAAACAGCGACGGCCGCCTGATTTGTCATAACCGCCGCAAGACCCGCAACCGAAACCGCCACGCCCGTTTTTACCAGGCGGTCCCTGAGCATCCGCCTGCCCCGATTCAGGCGCGACATTATCGTGCCGACATTGTCGCCCAGCAGATCCGCCACTTCCGCCTGGCTGCGCCCTTCCAGATGATGCAGGATGACTGGCAGCCGGTATTTTTCGGGAAGATTGAAAAGTTCCGTGTGAAGCATGTCCAGGGGAACGTTTTCCTTTTCCGCTTTCATGAAATTCCGTTTCATGTTGGCCGCTTTGCGCTCATGGCGCGCCCGCACTGCTATTGACCGCTTCTCATTTTTCGCCACAAGCCACGACACTCGATACAGCCAGCCGGCCAGAGTGGTTCGCGATTGAACCGACGCGGCTTTGTGGATGAGCGTCAGAAAAACCGCCTGGGCGGCGTCTTCGGCGTCGCAGCTGTTTCCAAGCACGGACCGGCAGACGCCCAGGACCATCGGGCCATGCCGGCGCACTATCTCCGCAAAAGCCGGCTGCTGCCGATTTGCACTGAAGGAAGAAAGCAGGTCGCCGTCGTTCATGGATTTCCAGGTGTTGGCCGCCATATGTCTTCTATTTTACACCTTTTTACATACCTTGTCTTGCCGCAACCGGAAAATTCCATAAATCCGGAAATTTTGCGAATCGCGGCCGGGCAATTGCCGCTTCGTGGAATCTTCCGACGATTGCCGTCGCCATGCCGGTTTCTCCAACCCGCTCCCGGAGTCGCATGGATACAAATCCTTACTATTATCATGAAGTTGACTTTACGCTGGAAAAGGTAACAGAAAAAAACTTATGCCCGGAATTATTTAAATTGTTTCGCCGGCCGAAAGCGATGCGGATATTTGTCCGGTTTCATGAGGGTTGCGCGGAAAAATCATGAATATTCCTGCAATACGGTTGTAGGCCAAGCCGGCGGCAGATACAATTGGAATTGTCAAGGAGACGAACATGACCATGCATCAATTCACGGTTTTGTCCAGTATTGCGATTTTTCTTATCATCGGGTTTGAGGCGGCGGCGTTGGGGCAGGCCAAGGGCAATCCCGGCGTTTTCAAGACCGGTCCGGGCTATATCTGGATCGAGGGCGAGGACGCGGCGAGCGAGACATTCAAGGACACCAAAGGCCGCTGGACGGTCCGCGCGGGCGACGGGTTTTCTGGCGGGGCGCACGTAACGGCCTCCGCCTCGGCCGACCCGAGCGGCGACCACACCGCGACGTGGAAGTTCAAGGTCGAGACCGCTGGCGAGTATGAACTGTGGGCCCGCATCGGCTGGCGGCACTGGAACGACCACGAGTGGAAGATCGACTCCGGCCAGTGGAACGTCTCCACCTCGACCGGCGGGATGTTCGAGTTCATCAAGGTCCCGGTGGAGGGCGGCGTGGCCGAGGCGTCGTGGATAACCTACGGCAAGGTCAAACTGGACGCCGGCGATCACTCGCTGTCCATCCGGCTCAAGATGCCGGAGGGCAAGAAGTTCGCCCAGCAGTTCTTCGACTGCTTTTGCCTGTCTCGCGCGCCGTTTGTGCCGGCGGGCAAATATCGGCCGGACGAAGCTGCGCCGCTTAACACCTACGATTCCTGCATCGCCACAAAGGATTGGTGGCCGTTCCAGCCCGTCTGCAAGGCCGACGAAAAGCCGCTGCTGGATTTCGCCTTTCTCAACGAGCCGGTGGGGGTGCACGGCTTTGTTACCATGAAGGACGGCGACCTGTTCTTCGCCGACGGCACCCCCGTGCGTTTCTGGGGCACCAATGCCAGCTATTGGGGCGGACAACTGATCTACATGGACAAGCTGGACGCCGAGCGGTTCGCCGATCATCTGGCCCATCTGGGCGTCAACTGCGTCCGCATACACGTTCTGCACCAGGCCAACAGCCTGATGGATTCTTCCAAAAACGACACCCAGCATATGGACAGCCTCAAGCTCGACAGGATGGACTATCTGTTATACGCCCTTTTGCAGCGGGGAATTTACGTGAATATTGACCTGATGTATCACCGCACTTTTCTGGAGGGCGACAAGATCGATGAGGAACTGATCGCCCCCAAAGACAGATCCAAGGCCGACCCCAAGTATAACGTCTCGTGGGCCTGCGGGGCGGCGGCGTTCTGGCATCCCCGGGCCATCGAACTGAACCTGGCCTTCTACAAGGAATTCCTCACGCGAGTGAATCCGTACACGAAAAAGTCCCTGGTCCAGAATCCCCAGATGGCGATGGTCAACGTCCAGAACGAACAGTCCATCTTCTGGGGCACCACAAACCTGCGGAAAGGCAGGACGGCGGAGATTCTGGACGAACTTTTCACCGGCTGGCTCAAGAAGAAATACGGCACGAACGAAAAACTCGCCGCTGCATGGCAGATCGAGGGCAAGCCGTCCGCCCTTGCCAATAATGAAAAACTCGACGGCGGCACGGTCAGGCTCGGCCAGATCGTGATGTCGCCCAACGGTTCAAACGACAAACGGGTGCTCGACCAGAAGCATTTTCTCTACGACATGGAGACCGGCTTCTACCAGAACTGGATCGACCAGATGCACGCCTGGGGCGTCAAGTGCCCGATCATCACGAGCAACTGGAGCGGATCGGGCAACACGACACGTCTGGTCATACAGGCGTCAGCGCTGGGCGAGATCGTGGACAGGCACAACTATTTCACCAAGCCCGAATCGATGATTGCCGCCATCGGCAAGGGCACGCCGATGTGCGCCTTCGACCGGCAGGCGGGGCGGGCCTTCTGCATCAGCGAGTGGAATCATGGCACGGAAGGCCTGTTCGGGGCCGAGACCATTCCGGTGATGGCGACCGTGGCCGCGATTCAGGGATGGGGCGCGCTCTTCCATTTCAGCGCGAATTCGTCCACGTGGACGCCAAACCTTGGCGGGCTGAACACCGTGCCCCAGCATGCGGTCCTGTATCCGTTCGCCTCGATGATCTGGCGGCGCGGCGACGTGGCGACCGGGCCGGTCGTTTTTGAACGCCGGCGCGATCCGGAATACCAGTTCGGCCCCGAAAAAGAAGCCCGCGTGATGAGCACCGATCCGGCCGCCGCGGCAGGGGCGGAAAAGACCGAGCCGACAGCGGTTCCGCCGGAGATTATCGCCATCGGCCGCGTCCAGAACGCCTACGTGGACAAGCGCACGCCGGACCTCTACCACGACGATCTGGTCAAGAAGAACTGGGACCAGGAGAAAAAGGTCGTAACCTCCGCCGCCGGCGACGTGCAGTGGCGATACGGCGAGGGGTGGATAAAAATTGATTCCGCCCGGACGCAGGGCGGCTTCGGCGCGATAGCCGGCAAGAAGATAGACTGCAAGGATGTAACGATCCAGTCGCCCAACGTGCACGCGACGATTCTGGTGTCGTCGCTGGACGGCAAGCCGATAGGCCAGAGTAAAAAACTCGCGGTGGTTGCGGTCGGACGGTCGGCCTCAAACGCCGTAACAGCCGGGGCCGCCAAGCCGTCCTTCGCCCCGCCGTGCTTCATGGAACCGGTGCTCGGCAGCGTGTCGATAAAGACCGGCCTGTCGAAGGTAACCGCCGTTTCGGCGACCGGATACAAAATTGACGACGTGCCCGCCAAATCCGCCGATGGCACGCTGAGCTTCGATCTCGCCGGCAAACCCCAGGTCGTTTACTACCTCCTCTGGGGCGATTAAGAGCCTATCCGAATAACTACGATGAGCTGCGTTTCGACAAAAACCGGATGGATGCAAGGAAGACCGACGCAGGCGACCCGGTTAATGGGATGCCCCGTGGCCGCAGCATTCTGTTCGGGACTCTAATTCAACAGGCTCTTCTATTAATCCGCCGGAGACGTTATACTTCCGGCGTAAATGTCGAGGCGGCGACAATCCCAAAAAATAATTTAAATTCCGGGAACTAAATGGCGGATAGAGCGTCAAATATTGCGGCAAAGGAAGTATCCTCCGGCCGGAGGCGTCAGGACGCCCCCGGGCCGCAGGCCGACGGCGACCTGGAGCTTGTAAAAAGGTGCCG
>JACRIL010000150.1 GCA_016235825.1 Planctomycetota bacterium | reverse complement strand
GCATCTTGCCCATGAGTATCACGGCCATCTTGGCCGTGGATTTTGCTGTTTTCTGGGCATTTCAGGGGCGAGACGCCCCTGATACTCATGGACGAGACGTCCATGCTACTGTAAAGAGACTTTTTCAACGGGCTGATAGGCGGATCGGTGAGACTTTTCAACAGAGCTACGTGCATTTAAAAAACAACTTCGGCGAAATCAGGGATACGACAATCATGCGAATCATCTTCTGCGGCAGCAGCGATTTTGCGGTCCCGTCGCTCCGTGCGATAGCGTCTGGGGGCCACCAGGTCGTGCTGGTGATAACACAGCCTGCCCGCCCCGCCGGGCGCGGCGGCAAGACCCGCCCCACGGACATATTCCTCGCCGCCGGGCCGATGGGCCTGCAATGCGTGGAATGCCCCGACATAAACGCCCCGGCCTTCGTCCGCGCGATGGCCGAGAAGGCGGCTGACTGCATCTGCGTGGCTGATTTCGGGCAATTGATCCGCCATTCCGCGCGAGACGCCGCAAAGTTCGGCGCGTTCAACCTGCACGGCTCGCTGCTGCCGGAACTTCGAGGCGCAGCGCCGGTGAACTGGGCAATAATCCGCGGCCACGAAACGACCGGCGTTACCACCTTTCAACTGGTCGATAAAATGGACGCCGGGCCTGTTTATCTGCGCGAATCTGTTGAGATAGATTCGTCATGGACGGCCATGGAATTGCGGGCCGCCCTCGCTGAGATTGGCGCCGGTGCGGCCTGCCGGACTCTCGACATGATCGCAGCCGGGGCAAAACCCGTCGAGCAGGATCATTCAAAAGCGACAGCCGCCCCGAAACTCAGGAAGAGCGATGGTATAATTGATTGGGCGGCCCCGGCACAGGAAGTGCGAAACCTGATTCACGGGACCTGGCCGTGGCCGGCCGGACAGGCAGAGTTCGCCGGCGGAAGCGGAAAACAGACATCCGTGGCGATTGCAAGGGCCGCCGTCGAGCCGCAGAAAGACGTGGCCGCGACAGTTCTTCAGAGCGGCGAACTGGACGGCAATCTGTGCGTCGCGTGCGGCGAGGGAAGGTTGAGAATATTGCAGATTCAGCCGGCCGGCAAAAGGCTCATGGACTGGCGGGACTTCGTGAACGGATACAGGGTCGCCAAAGGCGACAGATTTACGGCATCGGGAAAATAAAAGTGGAGACGTCGAACAATCCCCGCGACATTGCGGTTATGGCCCTGGCCGACAGGTTGGGGAACGTCTCCGCGCACCTCGACAGGCTGCTGGTCGAGGCCAATCTGCCGCCGGCCGACCGCGGCCTGGCCCGCGAACTGGCGCTTGGGGCGTGCAGACGGCGCGAGACGCTCGACGCGGTGATCCGGGCGTACCTGGCCCAGCCGGGCAGAAAAATGCCCGTGCCGGTGATGAACATGCTTCGCGTGGCGATCTACCAGATGCTGTTCCTCCAGCGGGTGCCGCACTTCGCCGCGGTCAACGAGGCGGTCGAGCAGGCAAAGCGGATGAATCACGCCCGCCAGAGCGGGCTGGTCAACGGCCTGCTGAGGACGCTGGCGCGCGAACTTGCCGAGCCGGCAGAGGGCGAGCCGCCGGCGGCACGCGACATTTTGCCCGTCGGCTGCGGATCGTCCAGAAAATTCGCGCGGGCGTTCCTGAGCGACCCGAAAGAAAATCCGGCGGAATATCTTGCCCAGGCGTTTTCCCTGCCGATGGCCCTGGCCGGCCGGTGGCTGGAAAAATTCAAATCTCTGCCGGAGGCCGCACGAATAGCCTGCCAGGCGAACACGCGGGCGCCGCTGGTCATGCGGGTCAACCGCCTCAAATGCAAACCCGACGAGGTTCTCGCGGGCCTGGCCGCACAGGGCGTTTCCGCCCAGCCGCACGAAAACGGCCTGAGCGTCGTCCTGGACGAACACGTGAATGTAACCACCCTCGACGTCTTTCAGCGCGGGCTGGTTCAGCCGCAGGACCCGTCAGCAACTGCCGCCGCGGTTGCCCTCAATCCGCGTCCGGGCATGAACGTCCTGGACCTCTGCGCCTCGCCGGGCGCCAAGACCACGCTGCTGGCGGAAATGATGGAAAATCGCGGCCGGATTACAGCGCTGGACGTCTCGCCGGAGAAGCTGGCAAAGATCGACGACAACTGCCGGCGGATGGGAATTACGATCGTGAAGACCTCGCTGGCCGAGACGCTGGGCGGCCTGGGCGCAAAAAGTTTCGACGCCGTGCTTGCCGACGTTCCGTGCTCGAACACCGGCGTGCTGGCCCGCCGCGCCGAGGCCCGCTGGCGGTTCGACGAGCAGGCCCTCGCGACGCTGGTCCGCGACCAGCAGCTTCTTGCCGCCGCCGCCGCCGGAATGGCGCGATCGGGCGGACGGATAGTCTACAGCACGTGCAGCCTCGAACCGGAGGAAAACGAGCAGATCGTCCAGTGGCTTATCAAACGGGCCGGCAACCTCAAGCTCGTCGAGCAGAAGCTCACCCTGCCCGCCGGGGCCGACAACCCATCCAAGTGGCGCGACGGCGGATATTACGCCATCCTGGAGGCCAGGTGATGCGGATTGCGTATAGTCCAGCCGGCCGCAGATTGATAAAAAAATCTGAAATCTCAAATTTGAGATTTGAAATCTGCTGCCGCCAGAAAGACGCGGGCAATTGCCGGCGGCCGGATTTCGGGTAAAATGCCTTTCATGTCCAGGCAGCCGGAAAAATCGGGCAAGAATGAGCGGCGGTACGTCAACCGCAAGGCAAGGCACGAATTCAACATCCTCGAATCCGTCGAGTGCGGCATCGAGCTGGCCGGGCCGGAGGTAAAAAGCATCCGCGAGGGCAACGCCAAGATCGACGAGGCCTACGCCAGGATCCGCGGCGACCAGGTCTTTCTGATCGGCATGAACATCGCCAGCTATCCGCACGCACCAGTTGAGCTCCAGCCGGAAAGCAACCGCGACCGCCGCCTGCTGCTCCACGGCAGGCAGATCGCCAAGCTCCAGGAGCACGTCCGCCAGAAGGGCAGGACGCTCGTGCCGCTGGCCCTCTACTTCGCCCGCGGCTGGGCCAAGATCGAACTGGGCCTGGCAGTCGGAAAACGCGCATTCGACAAACGCCAGGACCTCAAAAAGAAAGACCACCAGCGCCAGATCGAACGGGAAATCGGTAAACGAAAACGACGGTAAGGGCCTCCATCGGAAATGGGCCTGCAGGGCCGGATATATGAAAGAAGGAGATTAAACATGAAATACATCATTGCATTGTGCATCCTAGCGGCGGGATTATCAGCAATTGCAATTGCCCAGAATCAACCGCAATCGAATCCGACAAACACAGAAGAACGCTTGAAAAAACTGGAGGATGAACTGGCCGACATGCGGCAGTGCATTCAAACACAACTACTGGTCATCGAGGATGAGAAAAGAAAAAAACGTGTCGTATTGGGCACAGACAAGGATGGGACAACGATTCATCTTTTAGACGAGAATGGCAAGAAACGTGCCTTTCTTGGCGTTGGCAAGGATGGAGCAGAGTTACACCTTTTAGACGAGAATGGCAAGAAACGCGCCGTTCTTGGCGTTAGCAAGGACGGAGCAGGACTAGTGCTGTGCGACGAGAATGGTAAACCACGCAATACGCTGACCATGACCAAGGACGGACCATGTCTGGCCCTGGTAGACGAGAATGGCAAAGCCGGTGTCGCGTTGAATGGGGACAAGGACGGGGTAGGGCTGACCCTGAAAGATGAAAACGGCAAGCCTCGCGCCACGCTGACCGTGCTAAAAGGCGCGCAGTTGTTGGTCCTACTCGACGAGAACGGAAAATTCCGCGCCATACTGGCCGCGAACAAAGACAGCTCAGGACTGACCCTGCAAGATGAAAACGACAAACCACGTGCACAGTTAGGGATGAGCAAGAAAGGGCCAGACCTGACCATTAAAGACGAGAATGGCAAAGTAATCTGGTCCGCGCCGAAATAGTCGTCCGTTTTGTGTTGGAATCTTTTTCGCTCTCACCGCAGCAGATGAACTCCTTTTTCATCGCAGCATGCGCGTCTGAAAACAGCCTCGGGTGAAGCGCAGTCCGCGTCAGGCGGATGAAGCGAAATCCGGGGATGAGTCATCATTCAGAGTATTCACAAAGTTCCGATCGCGCCTCGGCAGAGAAGTCTGAATCCCAAAATGCCCCGGCCAATGCTTTTCGGCGAGACTTTTATCCGCCGCGGGAAAAAGTAACGCCAGCAACAGTCAAAGCCACGGGCAGGATGCCCGTGCCGCCGGCCAAATTCCGTATCTCTTTTTCTGACAGACGGTTAAACTTCAACCGCCCGCCAATTGCCGTTTCAGGGACAACTGTGGTTCCGGCCCGGCGATTTGCCGCGGCTTGACGGATATGCGATAATTTTTGTGGGGTTTTAACGCGATTGGGGGAATATAAATGCAGACGCCGAACCGCGTCGAGACAATTTGAAAATGACAGAAGACCGACACAACGAGTTTCTCAAACACTTTCTGGAAGCCCAGCGGGCGCTGAGGGGTTTCGTGCTCGGCGCCACAGGCGACGCCACGGCGGCCGACGACCTGATTCAAACGACAGCCTCGATCCTCTGGGAAAAATGGGAGCAGTTCGATCAGTCCCGGCCGTTCGTTCCGTGGGCGATGGGCGTGGCGCGGCTGGAAATCCTCAAGTGGCGTCAGGCCCGGATGCAGGACAAGACCGTGCTGAGCACCGAGGCCGTCGAGATGCTGGCCCAGGCGGCGGAGGAACACGCCGAAGAGGCCGACCAACGGTTCCACCTGCTCGGCGGATGCCTGCAAAGGCTGGACGATTCGTCTTTTGCCGTGCTGGAGATGAAGTACCAGCACGGAATGAAGATACAGCAGATCGCCGCCTACCTGCAAAAGAGCGTCAAGGCCATCGAGATGACGCTGGTCCGCGCCCGCAGGAAGGTGCGGGAATGCATCGAATATAAAATAGTTTCAGCCGCACGGGGCAATCAACATGAATGAAGACCTTCAGAAACTTGTAGACGATTTTCTGGACGGCAATGCCGACGGGCAGGCCGTCGCCCGGCTTGACGGGTTGATTCGCAAAGACCCTTCAGTCAGGCTCCGGCTGCTGCGGTCGGCGGCAATGGAAGACGGGATGAAGCAGCTCGTCGGGACATGCAAGACGTGCAGCCTGCCCGAAAGGCGCAGGACCCTGTCGGGCTGGTTCGGCGGCACGCTGATCCGCTGGGTTGCCGCCGCGGCTGTGGTGGCGGCCATCGGCGGATGGGGCGCCGCCCTGTTCATCTGGCAGGACGGAAAAATGGCTGAAAATTCCCTCCAGGTTTCCCAAACCGAGGTTTCCCGGCTTAATGAAAAACTTATTGCCTCATATGCCGAGGTTTCCCACCTTTACGGGAATATGCTCGCATCCCAGGCCGAGGCCTCGGTGCTTAAAAAAGAGCTTATCGCCTGTAAAAGTGCTGTAACTCAACTTGAAACGCAACTGGCCTCCCTGCCTGCTCAGCCTGGCGACAGCGGCCAGCCGCGAGTCATGGTCCTTCAATCGCGGGGGCTGACGATGCTGCTGCCGACGGACAAGTCGGAAAAGCCGACCGAACTTCACAGGAATTCCAACGTGGTATACAACCGCACGCTTTGGACCTGTCCCTGGGGCGGGTTGGACATGGCATACCAGGACGGCACGAGCGTCTCGCTGGATCGTAGCAGCGAAGCGACCCTGTCGCAAGCTGACGATGGCAGGCAGGTACGAGTACACAAGGGGATCATATATCTGACGCGACATCCAACGTCCTCCGACAAATACAAAGGCCCCATCCTTATCGAAACTCCGCACGGCAAAGTTGAATTGACTGACGCCCAGATAACGCTGGCCGTCAGCGCCGACAAGACCACCGTCGAGATGGCGACAGGGCAGGCCGAAATTATTGGTCCAGATGGGCAAAAGACGACTATCAAGGCCGGTCAATATGCGATAGTCCAGCCGAACGCGGATGTCCGTCCCGTGAACGGGCGGCTGGAATGGCGGCTGGAACCGATGAAAAATCCGGAACGCAAAGGCGGATAGTGGTTATCCGCATCGAAGATAGCGGGCTTCAATTCAGATTTAACGGGAAAACATCAGAACAGGGAGAAAAACATGAAGAGACACATGATTATTGCAGCAGTTGCATTAACGGCATGGGTGGCGACCCCCGTCTGGGGCGCGGAGACAAAAATAGTCCGGTTTGTCAGCCAAGAGAAGGGCAACTGCTTTGGCCAACCGGTCATATATATCACATATGTACCGCCTGACAGCAATACTAAGGCATCTATTGCGGCTTTTAACTCCATGGGGAAATTCGCGGAAGGCCTGAAGTTTGGTGATTACATTACTCTGGAGATAAACGCCATGTCGGCCGGCAGTTGTTCCATGCCATACGTCGCGAAGATATCTAAATATACACTCAAGCCCGGCGAAGACGAACTCGGCGTGTTCGTTTTCAGCAACACCAGCGAACAGGTTGTGCAAGGCAAGAAAATGATGGTGCTGGAGGCGACCAGGTTCGGCAAGTCGTACAGCTTCCTGGCGGGGCCCGCCAACGTGGCCAAGGACGCCGTCTCTTCGGTCGGCGATCTGAGTTCCTTCAGCAAGGGAGACCTGATCGAAATCATCCCGGTTGCAAACAGCCAGACCGTGATCAAGAACGTCTACAGATACACTCCGCCTCAGACAGGCGAACTGGTCAAAACAGAACTCCGCGACGTGTCGGAGCAGAAATTCCAGGTCGTCGAACTGAAGCTCAAAGACAAGACGGTGGTTTATCAGGTGCCGAACGTCGGCGCCGCTGCAAGTCAAAAGCCCCAGCCGGACCTGCTGGCCAAGATCAACAAGCTCAAGACCGGCAGCATGGTAACCGTTCGCGTCCGTCAGATCGGCGAGACTTTGTGGCTGGTTGACATCAAGCCGGCCGTAGAGGTCTCGGCGACGGCATCAGGGCAAAAACCCGTGACCAAAGGTTGAAAAACCGAGAACTGCTGCTTGGGATCATAACTGCAAACGGGCTGCGACTGCCGGTGGGCATGGTTTAAATAATGCCTGTCGGCGGCCGCGGCTCGCAACATTATTGTATTTCGCAGAAGCAATGCAAGATAGGCCGCTGTAAAAAGGCTTATTTCCTGCAATCTGACCGGCAAATTCCGTTTGCATTACTTTTGCAAAACGCATTAAGCTCTCCGAATGCTCTGTTCTACAAACTACCGGCGCCCGGCTGGCCGTTACCATGCCTCCAACTCGCCGACGATCTCCTCGACAAGGTCCTTGATTGTAACCATGCCGGCGTGCCGGCCTGAAGGATCGCAAACGATCGCCAGCGGACTCCTGCCTCGCTGCATCCGGTACAGGGCGTCGGTTATGTTGAGGTCCTGGGACAGTATCAGAGGTTCGACGGCCTTTTCGAGCGGCGGCAGGCCGTCCTGTGCCAGCACAAGATCATACACGAAGAGAATCTTCACGACCCTGCCCTGCTCGTCGAGCATCGGCAGGCGCGAGTGCGGCTGGGCGGCTATCAGTTTCAGGGCTTCATCTTTGGAAACGCCCAATTTTACCGAGGCGATTTTCTTCAGCGGTATCATCACGTCCTTGAGCGCGGTCTGCGGCATGCGCATGGCCCGGTCGGCCATTATGGTCTGCGAGTGAGTCAGGACGCCGCTGGCCTGGCCCTCGGCGACCACGGCGGCAATGCCCTCGTGCCTGAGCCTCTGCTTGTGAATCGGCCTGCGGCGGGCGATTATGGTCGGTATCGACGAGACGGCCTGCACCAGCGGGACGAGCCCGCAGCCGTTGAGCACTAAAGCGGCGCCCCGCAGCAGCCAGGCGAGCTTGTAAACGAGCAGTTCGGCCGACTTCTGGAAAAGATTCTTCGGCAGGCTCTCGCCGACCACGAACAGCACAGGCGTTACGATCAGCATGGTGTAAAGGCCCGCCCTGCTTTCGCTGACGCCCATGATAGCAAAAATTGCGCTGACCGCAAACGCGACGGTGTAGTTCACGATGTTGTTTCCGATCAGAAGCGTGGTCAGGAGATTGTTCCAGTTCTGGAGCATCTTCTGGATGCGTCTGGCCGGCCTGCTGCCGGCCTCCGCCCGCAGATCGAGGCGAAGCTTGTTCATCACATACAGCCCGATCTCCAGCCCGCTGAAACAGGCGCTCAGCGAAAGGCAGACCAGCAACACCGCCGCCCAGGCGATCAACATCGCGATGGCTTGCCCGTCGAGGTTCATGCCATGCCCTGCCTGAGTTGCACCAGCACCGAGCCGACCCGCCGGCCCCGCATGGCGTGAACCGTGAAACGCAGATTGCGGTAATTAACCACGTCGCCGTTATGCGGCACGCCGCCCCGCAGCGACATGACAAAACCGCCGACGGTCGAGATCCGCTGGCCGGAAAGGTCCATGTCGAACGCCTCGAGCCATTCGTGTATCGCCAGGTCGCCGTCCAGAAGATACTCGGTCTGGCTGATTTTCGTCACGGCCTGGCGGACTTCCTGCTGGCCGTACTCGGGTATGTCGCCGACGATCCGCTCGACGATGTCCTTTAGGCCCACCAGGCCCGCCGTCCCGCCGTATTCATCGACCACAATCGCCAGGTGTGAGCGGGTTACGCGAAGCTGGAGCAGGACCTTCTCGACCCTGGCCGCCTCGGGCACGAACGGGATCGGGTCGATAAGCTTGCGAAGCGGCTGGCCCGGATTGAGGAAAAACCGTTTTGAATGCACAACGCCCAGGATATGATCCGTGTCGCGCTCGTAAACAGGGATGCGCCTGTGCCTGGTCCGGCGGAAAAGTTCCACCAGTTCCTCAGGCCGGCCCTCGACGTTGAAATCCGTCATGTCCACACGCGGCACCATGATTCGCCCCACGCGGACCTCCGTCAGTTCCATGATCGACTGGAGGAACATATTGGTGTCGTGATCGATCAGCCCCCTCTTGGCCGACAGGTCCAGCGTCTCGGCCAGTTCGCCGCCGGTGATTTCGCGCGGCGTCGAAGAACGGGGCGAGATCATCCGCAGACACGGCCTGACCATCAGAAACTCGAGGGTCCACACCAGCGGCAGCAGAAGCCGCTCCAGAATGGTTACAACGGGCGCCGCCACAAGGGCCCAACTCTCGCCTATCGCCATGCAAAGCAGCTTCGGGCTGACCTCGCCTATCAGTATCAGGACGATCAGCGGCGCGATGGAAATCAGCAGCGTCGCCCACAATGCCCCGCCGGCCCTGTTGATGTCGAAGACAACGCCCGCGGCGATGGTGGCATATGCGGTGTTTATTATCAGGTTTGCCAGCAGCAGTGTGTTGAGGACCCGCCTGGGCCTGTTCATCAGCGACACCACGAGCCGGCCTGCCGGCCCGCCCTGGCCCAGCTTGTGAAGCTGGCCTCGCGCCAGGCTGAACAGCGCCGTCTCTGTTCCGCTGACGAACGCTGAACACACCAGCAGAACAGCCATGGTCAGCAGTTCCCAGCCGTGATTCGCCATGAAATCGGCCGCGTTCACGGGCGGCTCCACTTGCGCGGATGGATGGCGCAGCTTCGATCAATCGAGACGATCTGTCTTTGCCGGAGCAATAACATTTCAGCCGCGGCGGATTATATCAGACGCCCCATCCGATTCAAACCCGGCCGGCGCAAATAAAAAACCGCCGATTCGACAACAGCAAATCAGCGGCTTTTATTGTCAGCCATCCGGATTTCGCCGGATGGGCAGTCGCATCCATGCCAATTAATGCTTGTGCTTCGGCTCTTCGGCCTTCTTGGCCTCGATCTTGGTGGCCAGGCCCTTGTCCGGTGTTACCACGACGGCCATGCCTTCCTTCAGGTCGGCAACCTTGGCCTCTTTGCCGTCGATCGTCACGACGGTCTTGTCACTGGTTTCGACTTTCGTCGCTTCCTTCGCATCCTTCGCGGTTACTTCCAGGACGCACTTGTCATTGACGGCCTTGGTAACCTTGCCTTCCAGCGTGGTCGGCTTGTCTGCGCCAGCAGCGGCAAACGCTCCAACCACCAGACCCAATGCAGCCACAACAGCCAGCATCAATGCGACGTTCTTCATACAGCTTCCTTTCAGAAAATGCGACCAGAAAGTCTGCGCAAGCCGACGCGACACCGCGTTCATATGCCGCCCCGACTTCTGGTATGGAATTTCGCCTTCTAATCACCGGCCGGGCGAATGTCAAGATATTTCCGCCGGTCCTGGCAATCGCGGATGGCCCGGAAATTTGTTGAGTCGGCGGGCAAAAAAGCTACAATGCCGCGGCACTTCGCACAATTTCCAATTACGGACATTCAAGATCGGAGATTATCCATGCCCTCGACGATGACGGTGGTGAACCAGTGGCTGGTCCTGGCGTCTTTTCCGAACAGCCGCGGAAAGAACATACTGGATACGCGATATATCCGGGACGAGGGGAAACTGGCGCCGTCCTTCGGCCAGAGGGCCGGGGCCATGGTCTGGCAGGCGGCCGAGGCGCCCGACGGCAAACTTGATTTCCTGTCGCTCGATCCGCCGGACAGGGAATATTGCGCCGGCTATGCCTGCGCGTATCTTCACGTGGCCCGCGAGACGACGGCGAGGCTGATGTTCGGGTCGGACGACGGCCTGGCCGTCTGGTTCAACGGCTGGGAGGTTTGGCGGAAGGAAATACAGCGGCCATGCGCGCCCGGCGAGGACCGGTTTGAAGTCCGCCTGAAAAAGGGATGGAATCGCCTGCTGTGCAAGGTCAGCCAGTATGCCGGCGGTTGGGCGCTGCACGGCGAGATCGAATGCGGTTTGCCGGTCCAGATTGCAATCGGATTGCCCGGCGAAAAAGTCCCGGCCGGACCGGCCGCAGAGATCATCGTCGCCCGGGGAGCAAAGCTGACGTTCAGTGAGGATAATCGCGATGTCAGGCTGTCGATCCCGATTTATAATCGCGGCCGGAACGATATCAAAGGCATGCATGTAACGCTGCTGGACGATTCCGGCAAGAGCGCCGCGCGGGGAACTCTGGATGGCGGCCCCTGGCAGATTGCGAGTGTCAGCCTTGACGGATCCGCCCGCGGCGTGGCGGCGGCGCTGGCGCGGGCGTCCGTTGCGATACAGGCGGGCAACGCCAAAATACAACTGGTTGCCGCGGATGATCTGATTCTGACAATGGCGAGGCAGATCGCCGAACGTTCGGGCCGCCAGTTGGAAGCTCTGCGGAGCGCCCTGGCGTGTTTCGGCCTGTCGCCGTCGAACATCAGCGACGCCCGCGATTTTCTTGCCGCATGGGCCGCGGACCGGAATATCGGCCAAGCCGCTGAAAAACTTCGCAAGGCCGTCGTCGCGGACCGCCCGGACCTGAAAAAGTCCGACTCCGTCGGCATTATCGGCCACGCGCATATCGACATGAACTGGCTGTGGACCTGGCCAGAGACGGTTAAATCGTGCCACGACTCGTTCCGGCAGGTGCTGGCGTTCATGGACGAGTTCCCCGATTTCACGTTCATGCAGAGCCAGCCCTCGACCTACAAGGCCGTCGAGCAGATCGATCCGCCGCTGTTCGAGCGGATACGCAATAGGGTGCGCGAGGGCAGGTGGGAACTTGGCGGCGGAATGTTCACCGAGGGCGACACGAACATGTCCGGCGGCGAGGCGCTGGCCCGCAGCTTTCTGATCGGGCAGAGATATTTTCTTTCGCGGTTCGGCAAGACGGCGCGGGTCGGCTGGCTGCCGGACAATTTCGGGCACGTCGCGCAATTGCCGCAGATATTGCGGCTGGCCGGATGCGAATATTTCTATTTCCACCGCTGCCAGCCGCATCTGGGATCGTTCTGGTGGCAGAGCCCCGACGGCTCGCGGGTAATGGCGTTCGCCAACTACACGTACAACGGCACGGTCGGGCCGCACCTGGCGGAAGAGCTGAAAAAGATAACGCCGGACGCGCACCGGCTGCTCTGCGTCTGCGGCGTGGGCGATCACGGCGGCGGGCCGACGAGGCGCGACATCGAGTCGGCGCATTCGCTGGACGCGACGGAGAAGTTTCCGGCCGTCAGGTTCACGACGGCGGAAAAGTTTTTCGACGCGACGCGGGCGGAGCATGCCGACCGGCCGGTCCACGTCGGAGAGATGCAGTACGTATTCGAGGGCTGCTACACGACGATCAGCCGCGTCAAGGCCGGCAACCGCGACTGCGAGGCCGCCCTGGAGGCCGCCGAACTGCTGGCCTCCATCCGCTCGCTGGGCGGCCAGGAGTATCCGCGCGAGCGGCTTGATAGGGCGTGGGAAATCGTAACATTCAACCAGTTCCACGACATACTCTGCGGCTCGGCGATACACGAATCCAACGCCGACTCGGCCGCCGATTACAAGTGGGCGTTGAACAGCGCCGCCGAGGTCCGCGACCAGGCGATGCGGAAGCTGGCTGACGAGGTCAAATTCCCGGCCGGCCTGGGCCAGCCGATTGTCGTCTTCAATCCGGCCGGGCATGCACGAAAGGCCCTGGTCGAGGCAGAACTGTTCTCGCACCAGCCCCCGCCGGACGCGGAACTGAGCGGCTGGGGAAATTTCTACGGCGGCGGCAACGTGATGACCAAGACCGGCCGGCCCGCCACCGTGCTCCTTCGCGATTCGGCGGGGCAGGTTCTGCCGGCCCAGATCGTGTGGGGCAAAATTTTTCCGCCGGGCTGGCGGTGGCGCGTGAATTTCGTCGCCGATCTGCCGGCGTGCGGCTATCGCACGTTCTACGTCGATCCCGCCATGTCGGGCGACAATCAGGAAATGGCGAACAAGGCCGGCGTCTTCGAGACCGACTTCTTCACCGTCGCCTTCGACATGAAGGATGGGACCATCCGGCGGCTGTTCGACAAACGGACGAAGACGGATCTCGTCGCCCGCGCCGGCCGGCTAAACTCGCTGCGAGTGTATCTGGAAGAGCCGCACGGCATGTCGGCATGGAACATCGGCCCGACGCCGGATGTGCAGGATGTCCGCGACGTGGTCAGCGTGCGCCTGGCCGAGTGCGGACCCGTGCGGGCCTGCGTCGAGGCGGTCAAACGCTGGAGCAAGTCGAAATTCATCCAGCGGACATATATCTACAAATCGTATCCGAGGATCGATTTCGAGCTGGAGGCGCACTGGTTCGAGCAGGGCGACTCGACAAAAGCCGGGCCGATGCTGCGGGCAATATTCCCGCTTTCGATCAAAAAGCCGGCCTTCACAAGCCACACGCCGTTTGCAGCCGTCGAGCGGGCCAACAGCGGCCAGGAGGTTCCGGCCCAGCGATGGGTGGATGTTTCGGGCGCGAAGGCGGGCGTTGCACTGCTGAACCGGACCAAGTACGGCCACAGCCTCGACGGCAGCGAACTGCGGCTGACTCTGCTGCGAAGCTCCTACGACCCGGACATCTATCCCGACCAGGGGCTGCATCGGATCAGCTACGCATTATTTCCACACGCCGGCGGCTGGAAGGATGCCGGAGTCTGGCAGGAGGGCGACGCATTCAACGTGCCTCCGCTTGCGACCGAGCCGCCGTCGCTGGCGCTGGGCCAGGCCCACGCCACAAGGCCGCAGGAACATTCGTTTATTTCACTGGACGGGCGCGGCGTGATTCTGTCGGCCGTCAAGCGGGCCGAGGATGGCGACGAGCTTGTCGTTCGCCTGGCGGAAATTCACGGTCGGCAGGCAGAGGCGCGCCTGACACTGCCCGCGCCCGCCGCCGCCGCTCGGCGCCTGGACCTGCTCGAACGCCCGCTGCAAGACGCCGAGGCGCCTACGCATATCGGCCGCGAGATTGCCGTCTCCCTGAAACCACACGAGATCGTCACCCTCGGCATAAAGATGAAAGGATTTTAATTCTGCCGAAACGCAATAATTGATCAAGTGATCAATATTACGAAGATGTCTTTAACATCCTAATATTGCTGCGGAGAAAGCTTTGTCGGAAAGCCTTTGTCGACGGGAGCCGGACAAGAGCATTCAGCCCTGATTCCAATCGAAGGCGTACCATTCGCTCCGCCAGGAGCGAAAGATTTGTAGCCCGCCGCGTGAGCGGCGGGAACAATGTCGGGAGAAAAATTCAGCCCCGTCAGGGGCGGAACATTTTTGCTGTGTTTCCATGAATGTATGCGGATGTGCCGCCCCTGACGGGGCTGGTTTGCTTTTGAGGCCAATCTACCCGCCGCTCACGCGGCGGGCTACAAATCTGCCGCCCTGACGGGCTGGGGATGGTATCGCACACAAGCGTTATTCGTTTGGCGTGAGAGGTTGTGATACACACCCCCAAGCTCCACTACGTTTCGCTTGAGGGTGCCACCGAGTTCATCTAATGGAAGATCAGTCCGGCTGACTGGCCGAGGCGGTGGACGTGTCTGTCTGCCCCGGCCTCGTCGCCGTGACATTGAAACGCAATATCACTTCACGGAAAACATATTCAGGAATACGGTTATTTTTCATTGCATTTTTCAAAGGAACGATTGCTTTAGAATCACCGAGTTTACCAAGCGATATAGCCGCTTCGCGACGAACATAGTCAAATTCATCGTTTTGTAATGCCAGGCAAAGCGGTTCGACTGCTCTTTTATCGCCCAATTCGCCAAGGAATCGAGACGCACAAACGCGAACTTGTTCATATTTGTCATTTTTCAAAGCCTGAATCAGCGGTTCGATAACCCGTTTGTCGCCTAGTTTGCCAAGAGAGAAAGCAGAACAATAACGAACATAAGAATTATTGTCTTTCCGCAATGTATGAATCAGCGGTTCAACTGCCTTTACACCTGCGACCCATGCCAGGGCTTCGGCAGCAAAAGCGCGAAAATCATGGCTGTCATCATCAAGTAGAGAAATTAACGTTGGCGTGGCCGCATGCCCTATTTGCTCTATTTCCTTTTTGAATGCAACATATTCAAACTGTTCAACTTTTTCTGACGACATAAGACCTAACTTTGCTTGCATCAGATATTTTTCGGTTTTCGTAATTGGAAACGTGAAATATTCAGAGTTGCGAGGGCTCCATTTGATTGCCTTGTAGACCAGATCGTAGACCTTCCGGTCGATCGGGGACATCCGGATTCTGTCGATAGATTCCTTGAAGACCGGGTCTTCGTCAGGGTGTTGTTGTCTTGCCTTTTCCAGAGGTTCGACGGTTGCCGGATCGGCGATTTTGGCAAGGGACATGGCCGCAAAAAGACGGACTGCCTCATTCGCATCATCCAGGAGGGAAACAAGGCCGGGCGTGGCGGCGTTGCCAATGGCCAGCAATTCATTTTCGATAATATCCACTTTCCTCGGCTTTGGTTTTTCACGCAGCAGGGAGTCCAGATTCATTTTTTTAAGGATTCTCTCGGTTCGCGTATCCGGATATTGGGCGGCTTCATAGACGAGTTGGCAGACCTTGCGGTCCACGGCGGTTGACTGCCGGTACCAGTAATAACCGCCGATTCCGCCGGCAAGGGCCAGCAGGACGGCCAGCCAGATTATCTTTCGCCTCCGGGACATGCCTGAATTATACCGCAAATCGCGGCAAAAATCCGTTGAAAAAGCCCCGTCTTTCGTGTCGCGGCCAGACTCCCCAAGGCCGCCCGCCCGTCGAACGGTCCGGTTATATGGGCCTGCGTCGCAAACGTCGCCGCAATCGGGGTTTCCGGAAGTCGGCAACTGCGATCAATAAATTATCAAAAATTTATCTTTTTCCCTTGACTCCTCATCAGGGCCGGATTAATCTGTATTCCGGTTCGCGGGTTCACGAGAACCCGCCATGTCATGCACGAGGAGTCAAATCATGAAAGTTCTCTTCATCGGCGGCACGGGCAACATCAGCGCATCTTCCAGCAGGCTGGCCGTTCAAAAAGGCATCGATCTGTACCTGCTCAATCGCGGCAAGAGGAAGGTCGAGGTCAAGGGCGCAAAGACGATCAGCGGCGACATCTCCAGGCCCGCCGAACTGGCCAAGTCCCTGGCCGGGCACAAGTGGGACGCCGTGGTCAACTGGATCGCCTTCACCCCGCCCGACATTCAGCGGGACATCGACCTGTTCAAGGGATCGTGCAGCCAGTATATCTTCATCAGTTCGGCAAGCGCCTATCAGAAGCCGCCGTCGCACCCGGTAATCACCGAATCGACGCCGCTGTGCAATCCTTACTGGGAATACAGCCGCAACAAGATCGCCTGCGAGGATGCCCTCAACCAGGCATACCGGAACAGCGGGTTTCCGATAACGATCGTCCGGCCGTCGCTGACTTATGACACCGTCATCCCGATGGCCTTCTGCAGTTGGAACGACTACACCATGATAGATCGCCTCAGGAAGGGCCAGAAGGTTATCGTTCACGGGGACGGCACGAACCTCTGGACGATAACGCACTCCGACGACTTCGCCAGGGGTTTCGTCGGCCTGCTGGGGCATCAGCAGGCCATCGGACAGGCGTTCCATATCACTTCCGACGAGTTGCTGACGTGGAACCAGATATGGCAGGCGCTCGGCGAGGCAGTCGGCGCCGCGCCCAACATCGTCCATATTCCGTCGGACTTCCTTTGCAGGGTCCAGCCGGAACTGACCGGCACGCTGCTGGGCGACAAGGCGAATTCGACCATCTTCGACAACACCAAGATCAAGACCTTCGTGCCGGAATTCAAGGCCGTCATACCATTCAAGGCGGGCATCCGACGGGCCGTCGAGTGGTTTGATCAGGACAAGGAGAGGATGCAGATTTTGCCGGCCTGCAACGACACGCTGAATCGCATCCTGGCGGCCTGGGAAAAGGCCGGAGCCTGACTGAAAGGCATTGGCGATGACCGGCAGAGAGCGAATGCTGACTGCGATGGCCGGCGGAACGCCCGACCGCGTCCCCGCCTCGCCGGACACCAACTGGATGATCCCGGCCAGGCTGGTCGGCGGAAAATTCTGGAACGTCTATTGCCACGGCAATCCGCCAATCTGGAAGGCGTACAACGACTGCGTCCGGCACTTCGGCATCGACGGCTTTTCGCACCACGGCGTTTACCGCCTGCCCCCGCATCCGGACGTTGAGTACAAAAACGAAATTATCGTGCAGAATGAAGACCGGCTGGTTACCCGCACGACGATGCGCTGCCCGGCCGGGGAACTGACCGAGGAGACCACCTTCCTCCACGACGAACCGCCGACCACGACGAAAAAATACATCACCGATTTCCAGGCCCAGCACGAATGCCTGCAATATTTCATGGGCGGCGACATGTCGGGCGTCAGTTTCGACCAGTATAACAAGGCCCGCCAGGACATGGGCGACAGCGGCGTGGTCGGTCTGTGCATGCATCTGCCGACGCTGCTTACTTTCTGGCGCCAGCCGACCGAGGGCGCTTTCTACGATTACTACGATCACCACGGCCTGCTGGCCGACTTCATCGCCTTTCATACCGACCAGCTCGTCCGGATCGCCCAGGCGATCATAGACAGCAACCTCAAGCCCGACTTCGTCTTTTTCCCGAATTCCGGGATGATAACGCTTCAATCTGTGGACATCATGAAGGAGTTCTCGCTGCCGGCTTTGAAAAAACTGACGGCGATGTTCAAAAAGGCCGGCATCCTGACCTCGCTTCACTGCTGCGGCAAGGAACGTGCCTTGGTCGAACTTGCGGCGAACGAAACCGATCTGGACTGCATCGACCCGCTGGAGATTCCGCCGATGGGCGACTGCAATCTCCGCGAGATAAAACAGAAGTTCGGCCGGCGGCTGGCCCTCAAGGGAAACCTGCACACGACCGAGGTCATGCTGAGGATGACGAGCGATGGGGTGGAAGAGGCCGCAAGGCAGGCCCTCGACGACGCAATGGAAGGCGGCGGATTCATCCTGGCCACCGGCGACCAGTGCGGACGCGACACGCCGGAGGCAAACATTTTCAGGCTGGTCGAGGTGTGCGAAAAATACGGCAGGTACTGACGAGTTGCTTTTAAAGCCCCGCATGTCAATGCGGGGATGCTGTTTGTGCGATTGAAAAAATGATAAATGTCCCCCCTGCTCGCGCAGGGGGCTTCAAGAATGGTTCAACTGTTGTCAGGAGAAATTGCAATGGCGAAACTGAATATGGGCATCATCGGCTGCGGAGATTTCCTTCGTTGGCAAGCCAATGGCATAAAAAAAAGTTCGCTCGTGCGGGTCAGGTCGCTCTTTGACCCCGACGCCGGCCGGTCAAAAAAATACGCCGCCCTGCTGGGCGGTTCGCCCGTCGGCTCGGCCGATGAGATATTCGCCGACAAGTCGGTCGATATCATATGCCTGTTCGTGCCGCCGTGGCTGCGGAAGAACATGGTCATCCAGGCCGTCAAATGCGGCAAGCACATCCTTGCCACCAAACCGCTGGGGCCGAACATCGCCGACTGTGCGGCAATGGTCAAGGCGGTCGGCAAAAAGGTCCGGGCCGGCATCATCTACCGCAGGACCGGCAGCGCCCTCTTCGAGACATATAAGCGGATTTTCAAATCGGGTCAAATCGGCAGGCTGGCCCTCTACAGGCAGGACTGGCTGCATCATTATCCGCAGTGGAACAACTGGGCGACCGATCCGGCCAGAAATGGCGGACCGTTCATGGACGCCATGATCCACAACCTCAACATCGCCCGCTACCTGATGGGCCGCCCGGCGACGGCCTGCACGTACTCCAGCGCGAAACTGGCCCACCGCGAACTTAAATGCGGCGATACCGAGTTCATGAAGCTCGACTTCGCCGGCGGCAGCGCGCATCTGTTCATCACGTGGGCGGCGGACCTTGCCGTTCATTCCACGCAGGGCAACGACCGCGAGCACATCGACATCTGCTACATGGTAACCGACAAGGGGTGGCGGCTGACCGACTGCTGGCAGGACGACAAGCAGGTTGTCATCGCCTCGCGGCTGGGCAAAAAGAAAGTCTGGCCCGTCAAGCCGCTGGGCGGCACCGTGTTCGACCGATTCGCCGCTGCGATCCTGAAGAAAGGACCCCAGCCGTCCGATCTGCCTGACATGGTCGAAGCCGCGCAGGACGTTACAATCTATCGCCAGGCTGAAAGGCAACTGGGCAAAATCCACAAGGTCAAGCTGCCGCGGTGAAGTAACATGCAGATCGCACCGATTTTGAACTCGCCAACCATAAAGCTCCCTGCGCGAGCAGGAGGAATTTTTTCAAGTCGCGCAACTTGTTGCGCGACAATCACGAAAATGAAACAAATTGGTGGCACCCTCAAGCGAAGCTGCAAAGCAGCTAAGCTTGGGGGTGTGTTGCTGATTTGAAATGCATGAACTTGTACAAATAGCTCTTTCGGAGATACTCTTTCTATTCAAAAGTAAACATCATGAGCATGAGGATGAATATCGAATAGGGCTATGCACATGACTCCACCTTCTACAGCCGGTAGTGTGATTTTCAGGCCACGAACGACAACAGGTTGGGGTTGGGTGGAGTCATGTGCATAGCCCTAATATCGAATGATTTCAGTGCATTATGATGAGGATTCAGGGCCGAGTCTTGATGAGGCCAATCGTGCAAATAACACATCTGATTTATATGTCAAAACGCGTCAAGATTGGCTGTAGACATTAAAAAATCTGACATAAACTACAGATAACGGCCGCGCAGGCTGGATCACCGTTCGGGGAGTTAGTCGCGTTTTTCTTTGAGGTATTTGTCGATGGAGGCTGCGGCTTTTTTGCCGTCGCCCATGGCCAGGATGACGGTAGCCCCGCCGCGGACGATGTCTCCGCCGGCAAAGACGCCCGGCAGGCTGGTCATGCCGTTGTCGTCGATCTCGATGTTGCCCCACTTGTTGAGCTTCAGGCCGGGGCAGGTGTTGGTCAGCAGCGGGTTTGCGCTCGTGCCGATGGCCACGATGAGCAGTTCGGCGGGCAGCTCGAACTCGCTGCCGGGAATCGGCACGGGGCGGCGACGGCCGGAGGCGTCCGGCTCGCCGAGTTCCATCTTCTGAAGCCTGACCGCGCGGACCCAACCCTTGGCGTCGCCCAGAATCTCCAGCGGCGCTACCAGGAACATGAACTCGATGCCTTCCTCCTCGGCGTGCTTGACCTCTTCGGCCCGGGCGGGCAATTCGGCCTTCGAGCGGCGATACGCGATGACGGCCCGGCTGCTGCCCATACGCCTGGCGGTGCGGACGGAATCCATCGCCACGTTGCCGCCGCCGAATATGACGCTCGTCGTGCCCTTGGCGACCGGCGTGGACGCGTCGGCCTTGTACGCGCCCATCAGGTTCACGCGGGTGAGGTACTCGTTGGCCGAATAGACGCCTTTGAGATTTTCGCCCGGGACGTTCAGGAAGACCGGCAGACCGGCCCCGTTGGCGATGAAACAGGCGTGAAATTCCTTCATGATCTGGCCGACCGTCAGCGTCTTGCCGACCACCACGTTGCATTCGATCTTCACGCCCAGAGACTTGAGGTTCTCCACCTCGCGGTCGACGATCGCCTTTGGCAGGCGGAACTCCGGAATGCCGTACCGCAGCACGCCGCCGGTGTCGTGCAGGGCCTCGAAGATCGTAACGTCGTGCCCCATCCGGGCCAGTTCGCCCGCGGCGGTCAGTCCGCCCGGGCCGCTGCCGACCACGCAGACCTTGTAGCCGCTCTGTTTGGCAGGCGGGGCGGGCGGGGCCATGTTCTTCGCGGCCCAGTCGGCCACGAACCGCTCCAGCCAACCGATGGCGACGGGCTTGCCCTTCTTGCCGCGAACGCAGACCTCTTCGCACTGCACCTCCTGCGGGCAGACCCGGCCGGTCGTCGCGGGCAGGGCGTTGTCAACCCTGAGAATCCCGGCCGCACCGGCGAAGTCGCCCGCCGCTACCTTTGCTATGAATTCAGGTATCCGCACCGAAACCGGGCAGCCGGACACGCACGGGCGGTTCTTGCATTCCAGGCAGCGCTTGGCCTCCTCGACGGCTATCGCCTCCGGCAGGCCCTGGTTGACCTCGAAAAAATTGCCCGCCCGCGCCTCAGCGTGTTGCTCGGGCATGCTCACTCGCTGAATCTCCATCCGCTGCTTGGCTGTTAGTTCGTTTGACATATGCTATCTATCTTCCTATTCCAATTGGCATCTCATTCCACAGTCGCCCTTCCAATAGACGACCGTTTTTCTTTTTATGCACGCCGCCCCATTGTTTGAAGAAAAAAGCAACCCCAACCTTGTTGCATTGATCTCGGATGTCTATGACCCATTGGGGATTTACAGGCCTGGCGCCAGGGCCGGATTCTCCACCGACAACCACCCAATCTATTCCGTCCAGATCAAGATCATTCATCGGCCCCAATAGAGGCTCCAGAGACAGGAATTTCACGAAGGCGGAGGTTTTTCGCAGATGACGTATCCTGTACGTATAATCCGAATCTTCGACTGTAACGCCCATCCAAATATTGGGTTGCCAGTCAAGAATCGCGTTTAACTCGACCAGCCTGTCCGAACGTTTCGTCAGGATCTGATACTGGTGCCAATCGGCCCGCGACATAACTTCAAAGACCTTCAGGATAAACTCGTCGGGAATGGCCTTGTGAAACAGGTCGCTCATTGAATTGACGAATATTTTCCGGGGCTTTTTCCAATGGATCGGCAGGTCGATGGCGTTTTGATGGCAGGCGACCTTGAATCCGGAGGCATAGTTGGGTTGGCCCATCGCCTGAAGACGGTTCGCCATTCGCTCCGCGTAGCAATGGGCGCAACCGGGGCTGATCTTGGTGCATCCCGTCGCGGGATTCCACGTCGCCTCGGTCCACTCTATGGCTGAATTCATGCCCATCTAAACCGCTCCACGATCCTTATATTTTCGGAATATGGCATTCATTATTTTACCACCCGTTTTGTTTGGAGAGGCAAAAAACAGATAGTAAATAATGCCGCCCCGCCCGTTTCGCATTGGGATCGGATCAGGGACATATTCGAAACCGGCAACTTTTTGAAGACGGTTTCTGAATGCTTGGGCGACAACGCGTATATCCTCCTTTTGTTCCTCGTTGCCAAATAGTGTTGGAGCTTCTTTATATGCGATTTTCCTCCAGGAATGATCTCCCCAGAAATCATCCATCCTTTTAGCCTGGTCTTTTTGAACTTTATCGGGTTTCTTCCACAGGACATTCATGTTCATGTCCATAACGGGAAAATTCAAAATTATTTCTATACTTTTCATTTGCCCAGCCGCATACATCACTTTCCAGTCCAAGTTCAAGGCATAAGGATCCAGCAGGCATAATGCACGGTGATAATCGCCATATTTGGATCGAGAGAAGACGGAATCCGGCAGAATCTTGTTGCAGTCTCCTTCATGCACAAAAACATTATCGATATTCTTTGTATATTCTCGTAGAGCTTCTGCTCTGCCGCCGTCCATGTCTATAAAGTGGTATTCTCCAAAGGGTGGCTTGATATTTAGTGCATTAAGAGGACTCCCAAGAATGTATTCTCCGGTTTGCTTGGATATGTGAACTCCTGCTCCGGCAAAACCGTCTATATACAAATATTTTCGTATATTTGTCTGTTTATGCATTATTGTGGAATATGCGCCTGCATACTCTTTGACTATTTCGAGTTTTATCTCAGACCAGTATCCAACTTCGTCGATACGAAGTTCACTCATTTTCTCACCTTAACCTCATATTTATACGAATGTTACAGATTGGTCCACAACGGTTGAACGATCGCATTCAAGGCAGTTGTTTTTCCAGCCGGCAGAAGTCTTCCTTGTAGGCGTTCTGTCGTGTGGAAAGTTCCTTGAAATCGACCTGGTGGCCGTCGAACTCCGGGCCGTCGACGCAGGCGAACTTTATCTTTCCGCCGACGGTAACGCGGCAACCGCCGCACATTCCCGTGCCGTCGACCATGATGGGGTTGAGCGAAACGATGGTCGGAATTCCGGCCGGCTTTGTCTGCTGTGCGATTGCGGCCATCATCGGCACCGGCCCAACGGCGAAGATGACGGCCGGCTTTGTCGCCTCGTCGGCCATCAGCCTGCCCAGTTCGGCCGTAACGAAGCCCTTGACGCCCATCGAGCCGTCCTCGGTGGTAACGAGCACCTGCTTGCAAAACGCCGCCAACTCGTCGTGCAGGATGACAAACGGCTTGCTGCGTCCGCCGATGATCGTCGTTACCTCGTTGCCGGCGTCGGCCAGCGCCTTGGCCAGCGGGTAAAGCACGGCCGTGCCGACCCCGCCGCCCACGCATGCGACCCGTCCCCATTTCTGGATGTGAGTCGCCTGGCCCAGCGGGCCGGCCACGTCCCGGATCGACCCGCCCGGCCCGACGGCCACGATCTTCTGCGTGCCGGCGCCCACCGCCTGGATTATCAGCGTGATCGTGCCGGCCTTGGGGTCGGCGTCGGCGATAGTCAGCGGAATCCGCTCGGCGCCTGTCTCGCCGCGGACGATCACAAACTGGCCCGCCTGCCGGGCCTTCGCCACTCGCGGCGCCTCGATCACCATCCGGTAAACCTGCGGCGCCAACTGCTCGTTTTCAAGAACCTTGAACATCGTAGCTCCCTGGAAAACGGGCCGGAATCATGTCCGCCCGCCTCCGCCCTGTAAATTGTTCATGCAATTCATTCCGGCACCAATATAATATGGTAAGTCCGTCAGATCAATTATATATCCGTGCCGGGCTGAAAACCGGCGGCCGGAGCGAAATCAGCAAAAGCGTCTTGGGGTTGACTGGCCTTTTCGTATTTGGGTAGAATGTGCTTAAGGAAAGATGAAAATAGAGTCGAAGCATACATATCATCATGGCTGAAATGAAATGTCCAATTTGCGGCAAGCTTTACACCGTGCCGCCGGATGTTTTCGGCAAAAAGGTGCGATGCAGGGCCTGTACGACGGTATTTTACGCCAAACCCGCCAACCAGGCCCAGCAGTCTGCCGCCGCCCCGCCGGCAAAGCAGGCGCCGATGCAGCCGGCCCAGCCGCCTCAGTCCGGCCAGGCCCAGCAGAAAGGCAAGCCTCCCAGGCCGATCACGGCCGCGCCGCTTCAGGCGGGGCAGAAAATAATGCGGATAAAGTGCATGGGCTGCGGGGCGATGCTGGCCGTGCCGGAAAGCCTGGCCGGCCAGAAGGTCAAATGCCCCAAATGCGGCGACGAGAAAAAGGTCCGCAAACCCGACGAGGACAACATGGCCGAACTTACCCCCAAGCCCAAGCCGCAGTCGCTGCTGAGTCTGGCCGATACCGAGACCATTGATTCGCCCGAACTCCTGGACCGTATCGAAGTGGCCAACAAGAAGCTCAGCAACGACACCACCATCATCTACGATGTTACCAATATTTTCAAAAAGGGTTGAACCGGTTTTGTAACCTGCGCGGCGGCCGCAACCAATTTCCTTCCTTTTTTCCGATCCGCCTCAGCGGGTGTTCAGCTTCCATTGCTTCATTGCGCCCTTGTTGCCGGCCCTGCGGCCGGCGACGATTGTGTATCAGGCTGAGTCGATGGCGAGGCAGCTTTCAAACTCACTACGACACGAAAGCCGATGTAAGGGTACAACGGTTCCCAGAGGCGGGATGCGGACCGGCAGGAACTCGCACTCGATTGCCAACCGCCGCCGCGATCAACATGGCGCTTACCCGAATCTGGTCCCTGAGGATCCAGATTCTTCGCCTTCGCGTAATCGTTGCTGTACCAGTCCGTGCACCACTCCCTAACGTTGCCGTGCATGTCGTACAGGCCCCAATCGTTGGCCTTTTTCTGGCCGACCTGGTGATAGACGCCATTGTTGTTGTTCTCTTTGAACCAGGCGTAATCGCCCAGTTTTTCGTTGTCATCGCCATAACAGAAGCGGGTCTTGCCCCCCGCCCGGCAAGCATATTCCCACTGCGCCTCTGTGGGCAGCGTTACAGCCTGGCCCGTCTTTTGCGAAAGTTTCTTGCAGAATTCCATGGCATCGTCCCAGGATATGTTCACCGCTGGAATGGTGGGGCCCTCTCTGGCGTGTTTCCCCATTATCTGCTGGTACTGTTCCTGGGTAACCTCGTAGATGCCCATGTAAAACGGCCTGGAGATCGTAACCTCGCGCTGGGGGCCTTCGGATTTGTCGCGTTCCTTTTCATCTTCCGGGCTGCCCATCACGAATTTGCCGGCCGGGATAAGGACCATATCCATCATCACATCGTTTCCCAAGTCAAGGGTTAGTTCCTTCTCCGGGCCGTAAAAACCTTTAAACACGAAATTATCCTTGTTCTTGTCCCACCATTCCCGGGCCTTCCGCGCGGCCTGCGCTCGCTGGCTTGGCTCGGCGCCGGCCTTGTATCCAAAGTCCTGGCCTGTCAGGCAGAACAGGGCCAGGCCAGCCTTTTGACGCACGGCAAACTCGTCGTCATCCAGCAGTGCGATCAGGTCGCCGACCACAGCAGCATCCCCGGCGGACTGGCGTGTGGCGATGGCCCATCCCAGCTTTATTTGGGTCCTGTATTTACGGACCGGGAAGGTTTCGACGACCTTTTGGGCCCGGATGGCACTCTCCCGATCATCGCTATTACAGGCTTTGCGGATCAGCGGCAGGACGGCGAAAGGCTCTTTTTTCAAAAGCTCCTCCGCCTTGTCACGTTTCTCTTTGCCGATGCCTCCCAGTTGAGTCAGGAGCTTCTCGACGCGGGCTTTGTCGGCGTCTGTTAACGGACTGCTGATAAGTTGCCGGAAAATCTGCCGGGCATCCTCCAACTGTTGCTCGCTGGATGTGGTTGTCGGCCCTGTGGCCGGCGACGATTGTGTTGCAGGTTGAGTCGTTGGCGAAGCAGCGCCAAACACCAACCATACGCTCCCTAATACAATTATCGTCATGCTAAAAATCTTCGTCATGCCCCATTCTCCTGTCGAGTTCAGGCCTCTATCATCGTGAAAAGAAAATAACCGCGTTGCCTGACAAGGGCAATATCAAAATCGCCAGGGAAAAATCTCAGGCCTGGACGGAGAACCTTTTCCGGTTACGGGTCAAATCATCCCCAGATGCGGAGCGACTATTCGGGCGATGTAGCGTTTCGCGCAGGGGTGGAAATGCCCGCCCAGATGCCCCAGCCGGATATCCGCCGGCCGCCATCGCAAGTGGACCACGTTGGCAGGCAGCGAAGATCGCGGACCGACCATGCCGATCGACGGGGTGAAAACCCTGTCGGCCGTGCCAAAGATCAGCGTGCCAAGCCCGGCTATCGCGAAGTCCATCCTGCTGCTTGCCACGACCAGCCGGCCGGTAACGTGCCGTGCAGCGGTCGAAAGTTCCCTGGCTGGATCGAACGCCGCCGCCATCAATGCGACGGAATCCACCTTCAAATCCCCTTCCAGCAATTCCATCGCCCGCAGAGCGATGAAGCCTCCGCAGGAATATCCGATTAAACGTATAGGCCGGTCTGGCCTGCGGTGAAGTTGCCTTGTAATGAAACCGGCAAGCCGCCGGGCCTGGCCCTCCAGCATTTTCCGATCCATAATTGCCGGCAGGACCAGCCAACCGCGCCAGCCGGCGTGCCACGGCCAGTAAAGGAATCCGCCGCCGTACCCCGCCATCCTCAGGCCGGCCAGCGCCGAGCGCATTCCCCACCGCACTCCAAGCCAACGGATGCTCTCGACGAATATCACAAGACCCTTGCCCCTGTCGCCTGCCGGCCGCAGCACGACCCTGCGGGTGAGAATCGCAAGCACTGCCGCGCCGACTGCCGCCGCGGTCGCCGCAATCGCGACAATCATCCATCCGTCCCTATCCATGCCGATTGAAGATACCCGTCTAGTGCTCTGTCAGCCGTAAATTGATGATTAATAATGGGCCTCTTTGCCGATGGGATAAGTATAACCCAGGCAAGGAGACCCGCCATGAAGAAAAAGTATATCGTGACGTTGACGCAAGAGGAACGACAAATGTTAAT
>JACRIL010000147.1 GCA_016235825.1 Planctomycetota bacterium | reverse complement strand
TGAGCCGCAATAGAAGGATGAACCGCTTCGGTGTTGGAACCCTGACGGATACATTATTGACTTGACAGGCGACCTTTACTCATAGAAGGGCGAAATAAGGCTGTTGGACTCACTCATCAGACGGGCAAAATGGCCTTCGTAGCGTTGTAGTATTAGCGGGCTTCAAGGAACCTGACATAAGCTACAGGGATCCGCGTTTCGTCCCCGGCTGCCCCCCGGCCGCACACGTCCGGAACAAACCGTTTGCGTTTTTCGGGGGTTTGAGTAGACTCTACCGCCTGTCCGTCGGGCGTTCCCGGCGGGCAAACAGTCGAGAGCGGTTCAATGGAAACAATCGGTCAGGACATTCTGAAACGCACACACAACTGCGGCCAGCTCAGGGACGCCGACATCGGCAAGACTGTCCGTCTTTGCGGGTGGGTCCGCAGCTACCGCGACCACGGCGGGGTGGTATTCATCGACCTGCGCGATCGCGAGGGTATAACGCAGGCGGTCTTCGACGCCGACGCCGACAAGCACCAGGCCGGCATGCACGCCCTGTCCGACTCGCTGCGAAACGAGTGGGTCATTTCGGTGGCCGGCAAGGTCCGCTCGCGCGGGGCCGACAGGATCAATCCCAAGCTGCCCACTGGCGGCATCGAGGTGCTCGGCGAGAGCCTGACCGTGCTCAACAAGTCCGAGACGCCGCCTTTTTCGCCGGATGAATTCACCGACGTCTCGGAAGAGATGCGCCTGAAATATCGCTACATCGACCTGCGCCGGCCGGAACTGGCAAAGGCGCTGGTCCTTCGCCACAAGATATGCAAAACCATGCGCGACGTGCTGGACGATCTGGGATTCGTCGAGGTCGAGACGCCGTTTCTGACCAAGAGCACGCCGGAAGGCGCGAGGGACTTCCTCGTCCCCAGCCGCCTTCAGCCCGGGACGTTCTACGCCCTGCCGCAGAGTCCGCAGCTTTTCAAGCAGATACTCATGGTCGGCGGGCTGGACAAGTATTACCAGATCGTCCGCTGCTTCCGCGACGAGGACCTGCGGGCCGACCGCCAGCCGGAGTTCACGCAGCTCGACATGGAGATGTCGTTTGTCGTCGAGACGGACGTGATGGCCGTTACCAATCGCATCATGCGGACGGTGTGCAAGCTGGCGGGCAAGCCCTTCCCGGACGACGTGCCCGTGATGAAATATTCCGAGGCAATGGACCGCTTCGGGTCCGACCGGCCCGACCTGCGGTTCGGCATGGAGCTTGTGGACCTGGCCGACATCGCGGCCAAAACCGATTTCGGCGTGTTCAAGTCGGCCCTGGCGGCCGGCGGTTGCGTCAAGGCGGTCTGCGTGCCAGGCGGCGGAGAGATGACCCGCAAGGAGACCGACGCCCTGCCTGAATGGGCCAAGCAGTTCGGCGGCAAGGGCATGGCCGTTACAAAGGTGATCGCCGGCGGAAAGCTGGAAACAGGCATCGCGAAGTTCCTGACTCCCCAGGCTGGGGCGCTAATCGAAAAGACGAAGGCCCGCGAGGGCGACCTGCTGTGCTTCGCGGCTGACAGTTACAAGGTCGTGCATCGCGTGCTGGGCGAGCTGCGGCTGAAGATGGCCCGCGACCGCAAACTGATCCCCGCCGACCAGTGGAAATGGGTCTGGATCACCGAGTTTCCGCTGGTTGAATGGAACGCGGAAGAGAAACGCTGGGACGCGATGCATCACCCGTTCACGTCGCCCCGGCCGGAGGATCTGGAAAAGTTTGAGTCCGACGCCGGCAACGTCAAGGCCCGGGCCTACGACATCGTCTGCAACGGCCTGGAACTCGGCGGCGGGTCGATCCGTATCCACGATCCGGCCGTCCAGCAGCGATTGTTCAACCTGCTGGGCATAAGCGAGCAGCAGGCACAGGCGAGGTTCGGGTTCTTCCTTTCGGCCTTAAAGTACGGCGCCCCGCCGCACGGCGGGCTGGCCTTGGGGCTGGACCGGATCGTGATGATCCTGGCCGGCGGAGAGAGCCTGCGCGACGTGATCGCCTTCCCCAAGACGCAGAAAGGCGGCTGTCCGCTCACAGAAGCCCCTTCCGAGGTCGAGCAGAAACAACTGACCGAACTTAGCATCCGCCTCGCCCTGCCGGCACCCAAAGACCAACCCCCCGGCGCAAAAAGTTAGCACGGCGGCAGGTTGAATAGAAGGAGGTCGATTGTATGATAAAACTCTTCAGGGCTGTGTTACTACTTGTTCTGTCGGGGATGCTTGTCTCCTGCCAGAAACAACAGTCCAGCCAACAGCCGGAAACCAACACGGCAACAACGGCATCCGGGCAATCCATAAAGATTCCTTCGCAAGATCGAAAAAAGGAGGAACATGTGAAACTGAAATGGTTTAACTATATGACAGAAATCGACAATGAATCATCAAGTGTTACAGTGGATGCCTCGATCGGACAGCATATTCTGGAAAATATGCCCCATCTTCTCATCCTGCGAATGCAGGCGAAGGAACTAAGGGAAAACGGATTTCCCTCCAAAGAGGATTACAATCAGGCCTATGCCTTGGAAGATGATTTTGAAAAGGAACTTGATGTTTCTGAAATTCGTTTTGTGGGGCGGATAACGACTAAAGGCGCCTATTTCTTCTATTTATACAGTTCAAAGCCCGAATCCCATGGAAAACGGGTAATCGAAATGGCAAAAGCATTCGGCCGCACTGTGTCTCTCGAAACTCGTGAAGACAAGAACTGGAGCACCTACAAAGAACAACTTTATCCATCGCCTGATGCCTGGAGGCAAATCACAGATAAGCAGATACTTGATGTTCTTAAGAAACGTGGCGACGACCTGACCAAACCGCGTCAGATTGATCATTGGCTATATTTCAAATCAGCCAATGCTCGCGATGCCGTCGCCGATAGACTGACTGTAAAGGGTTTTAAAATCGTGGATCGAGAAAATCCGGCCAAGTCAGGAGAAGACTGGGGTTTGCATGTCTGCCGGGTAGACTCAGTTCAACCCCAAGAGATAACCAAACTGACCGTGTCCTTGATGCACCTGGCCGCAGAACACGGGGGCGAGTACGACGGTTGGGAAACATCGGTTGAGAAATGATTGAGTAATTAGCGTCCAACCGCTCCCGAATTCTCAAAACCACGCGTCGGCGTCGGTCATCAGGAACTCATCCAGAGGGATGCCCTGCCCGGCGGCGAAAGCCTCCGCGACGTGATTGCCTTCCCCAAGACGCAGAAGGGCGGATGCCCGCTCACAGAAGCCCCTTCCGAGGTCGATCAGAAGCAACTGACCGAGCTGAGCATCCGCCTGGCCCTGCCGGCACCCAAAGACCAACCCCCCGGCGGAAAAGGGTAGATGGAATGGGAGGACAGCGAAGCCCCGGCTGATTACCGGGGCTCCACGATTCTTCCGGCAACTATCTAGTAGCGGCGTCCGCCGCCGCCACCGCCGAAGCCGCCGCGGCCCCTGCCACCGCCGCCTTCGGGGCGAGGCTTGGCCTCGTTGACCGTCAGGGCGCGACCGGAGTAGTCATGGCCGTTCAGGGCGGTGATCGCCGCCTGTGCTTCCGCATCCGTGGACATCTCCACGAAGCCGAAGCCCTTGCTGCGGCCGGTGGCCTTGTCCATGATGACGGTTGCGCTGCCGACCGTCCCGTGCTGGCCGAACAACTGAGCGAGGTCCGCATCGCTCACGTCGTACCCGAGGTTGCCAACATATAGCTTCTTGCCCATGAGAGTCTCCTGTCATAGAGGGCTGTGGATCCCGTTTTTTCTTTCTTGGATCCTTCAGAAAGGGGCTTCGATTCCGGCCCAGGGAGTCAGGAGCGTCATGTCGAGTTGGTGGGGGAAGGTTATGTTCCTAATTTCCCGTTCAAGTCTTCGAAAGACAGCCCGAACGCGGGCATTATACCAACCTCCGCCCAAGGCACGCCATGTATTTTTTTGAGAAGTGCGGGAAATCCCCCGGATATCGCACCACCCTAAAAGCCTATCCGGATAACTACAATGGCTCATCATAGTTATTCGGATAGGCTCTAAAAGCGATCGCAGTTCCAGGATCACAGATTCCGGCCGGCGGCAGGTTCCCAGGCCCAGACGCAGTTTTTTTGCCGGCGGGCATGGTCTTCCAAGACCGGCGGAAATCTGGTATCTTCCCCCGCATGTTCGAGACGCTTACCGAAAAACTGAACGACGTGTTCCGCAAGCTGTCGGGCCGGGGCCGGATCAGCGAGGAGAACGTCCGCGAGTCGATGCGCGACGTGCAGACCGCGCTGCTGGAGGCCGACGTCAATTACAAGGTCGTGCAGAAATTCTGCGACGACGTGGTGGCCAAGGCCGCCGGCACGGAGGTGATAAAGAGCCTGCATCCGGGCCAGCTCATGGTCAAGATCGTGCACGACGAGCTTGCCTCGCTGATGGGGCCTGTGGACACGCGGATATATTTCGTCAGCCCGCCGCCCACAATAATAATGATGGCCGGCCTCCAGGGTTCCGGCAAGACCACCACGTGCGGCAAACTGGCGATGTACATCCAGAAGCAGGGCCGTCGCCCGCTGCTGGTGGCCTGCGACTTGCAGCGTCCGGCGGCGGTGGACCAGTTGGCGATAGTGGCCGGGCAGGCCGGCTGCCCGTGCTTCCGCGTCGAGGGCCAGACCAACCCGGTCCGCGTGGCCCGAATGGGCGTGCAACACGCGGTGGAAAATGCCTGCGACGTGGTGATCGTCGATACGGCCGGCCGGCTGCACATCGACGAGGAGATGATGCGCCAGGCTCAGGACATCGCCGAAGCCGTCAAGCCGCATCAGATTTACCTCGTCTGCGACGCGATGACCGGCCAGGACGCCGTCAATTCCGCCCGCGAGTTCAACGAGCGGCTGGAACTGGACGGCGTGATCCTGACGAAGTTCGATTCCGACGCCCGCGGCGGGGCGGCCCTGTCCGTCAAGGCCGTAACCGGCAAGCCCATCAAGTTCATCGGCGTGGGCGAAAAGCTCGACCGGCTCGAGGAATTCCACGCCGACCGCATGGCCGGGCGGATTCTCGGCATGGGCGACGTGGTCAGTCTTGTCGAAAAGGCCCAGCAGCAGTTCGACGCCGAGGAGGCGGCCAAACTCCAGGAAAAAATGGCCAAGGGCAAGTTCACCCTCGACGACTTCCTGGCCCAGATGCGCCAGATGCAGAAGATGGGGCCGCTCAAGGAAATCCTCAAGATGATCCCCGGCCTGGGCTCGCAGCTCGACACGGTCCCGATATCCGGCGACGAGATCATGAGGATGGAGGCCATCATCCAGTCGATGACCGCCAAAGAGCGGCAGAACCCCGACATCATCGAGGCGTCGCGCCGGCGGCGAATCGCTCGCGGCTGCGGGGCGGCGGTCGAGGACGTCTCGGGCCTGATAAAGAGCTTCAATCAGGTCGCCGGAATGATGAAGCAGATGGCCGGCATGGGCATGCGCGACCGCATGAACTTCGCCAAGCAGGTCGGACAGATGGGCGCGATGGGCATGATGCCGCGGAAGGTCAAGAACCGCTCGCACCGGCTCAGCCGCAAGGAACGCCTCGAACGCAAACACAAGCGCCGGAAATGACCCGGAAAATCCGGGAAAAAGATGCTGGCCTGAACCGCGGGCGTCATATATAATCCGGAGTGGTTTAACAGTAAGGATGCGAATGGCCGCCGGCCCGCAAATGAGGAACGCCTGATGACAGTTCACTACAAGCCGCCGTCGCGGATGGTCGGCGACCTTCTGGGCGCCGCGCTGCTCTTTGCCGGCGGACTGATCACATTTGTGGGTCTGTTTTGGGCGAGCGGCTGGCCGGTCGGCGGGATCATACTGCTGCTGGTCGTGGCGTTTGTGGTCCAGTTCACCGCCACGATCATCACCGAAAGCCGCACGACCACCACGTCCATATGGACGCTCAGCCTGATAATGCCGGTGTGGATGCTGTTGTGGGGCGTTACCAACATAGTCGGCACCGGGGAAAGCCCCAGCGGCTGGCTCCTTTTGGTCCTGTCGCTGCCGATATATGTGCTTGGCGTCGTGGGCGGCAAGATAGGCACAAAGATGTATCAGCAGCAGGAGACGGCCCGCATCACGGCGGCAAGGGCGGCAATGGATCTGGTGGCCCCGGCGTCCGGCAAGGGCGACGCGCCGACAGGCTCGCAAAACGCCCTGGACGACGACTTGGACGATCAGCTTTCCAAACGTTCCGAAGACACGACCATCTTCAGCACCAAGGATTTTTCCAAGCCGGTCGGCGCCAAACCGCCCGCCGCCGGACCGGGAAATTCCAAACCGCCTGTTCCAAAACCGCCTTCTCCACCTCCAACCAAGCGATTAGGGCTTTAACAATACTTCATCCTCGCCAGGGAAAATAATGCCCTGCCCTGCGCGATGTATTTCCGCTCGAAGTTCGTGCCGACGATCTGCCCGTCGGCGTCGGCCATTTTGGGAAAGGCGATTTTCACGAGCCCCTTCGCTTCTGCCAGGACAGCCTCTATCTGGCGGAAATAATCCCGGTGATCGGTTACAACCAGCAGCAGGCCGCCCGGCGAAAGAACCCGTCTGGCCTGGTCGACGAACTGGGGCTGAATAAGCCTTCGCCGCTGATGCTTTCGCTTGGGCCACGGGTCGGGAAAATAAACGTGCAGCCGGATGAGCGAACCGTCGGTCAGGCCCGCCAGAACGGAAGAGGCGTCGGCGTGGATCACGCGGACGTTGGCCAGGCCGTGCCTTCGGAACCGGTCCGCGGCGTAGAGCGCGTAAGCCCGCGCGTACTCGATGCCGATGAAATTCACTTCCGGGCGGGCGGCGGCCCTGGCCAGCAGGAACGTCCCCTTGCCCGTGCCGATCTCCAATTCCACCGGCCGGGCGTTTCCGAATATCGCGGGCAAGTCGAGTCTTTCATCGGGCGGCAGGGTCAGCAGCGGGCCTTTGGGGTCCCATTTGCCGGCCTGGCCGCGCGACAGGTGATTTGGCGATTCGGTCCGCATGTCCGTCAGGATAGCCCCGTTTCGTCCGCCGCTCAAGGCCTGACGCCGGCGGCGCGGATTCTTCCGGAGCAATTCCAAATGTGGCCCCGTCCGATGATCGTGGCACGGGCATCTTGCCCGTGTGTTCCACGACCGTCTCGGTCGTGGTTTTTGTTGTTTTGGCTAAGCTTCCATGGGCGAGACGCCCATGGAACACACGGACGGGACGGCCGTGGTACTCATGGGCAAGATGCCCATGCTACTGTAAAACCACCCGCTTGCGCCATGGCAGAGGAAGTCAACCATTCAGCACCGTAGGTGCGAAATATTTGTAGCCCAGGGTGAAGCGAAGTCCTCCGAAGCTTCAGCGAAGGAGGAGGAAGCGAAACCCTGGGACAGTCGTCATCATCGTTGTCCATAATCTCCGCTCCCGCCACTGGCGGAAGTGCCGGGATTAGAGAATCCCCCGGTCAAACTCTTTGCCGATCAACTGTGCCGTTGCGGGATGGAACGACGGCTGAGAATTGTTGCTCGTCCTTGACGCGGCGAGGTATAATCCCGCGTGGAAGATCGGACGAAGGAACCGCCGATAGATGGATACGGTCTGTTCAATGCCAGAATCAAAAACGCTCGGATCCGCAACAACGGCAGGACCGTGGCACCACACTTGGAAGATTTCCAGCCTGTGCCGCCGGACCAAACAGAAAGGCAACATTCTGTGCAAACAAATCACATTGCTGTTCTTATTCCTAATCTTGAGGCTGTGTCTCAATCCTTACCGGCGTTCTGCAAGCGGCATCCCGTAGAAGAACAACCAACAGAAAGCACTAAGGAGCAATACGTCGACATTTGCGGCGAAGATGCCGTCATGCTTCTCCTGGTACAGCCAATCGGGACGAGCGGGCCTTATTCCCGCGCTCTTGGCAAACGCGGCCCGGGACTTCATCACATTGGCTGTATTACACAATCCATCGCCGATGAATTGGCGATCAGCAATAAACACCAACTTCTTCTTCACCCAACATCCCTGAAAACATACCCAAGAGGCGTTATTTGGCTCTGTCGCCCCGGAGTGCCATTTCTTGTTGAACTCATCCAGGATTCTGGTCCAGTTACCCCTATCAGCAAATGCAACCTGCACTTGCCGTCGAACATCCCTATTCCAGATAATGTACGTTCCCTATCCTCAAACCTTAAGATTCATAATGCAGATGACGAGCTTCTCCATATTGAAATTGGCGATAGAAAAATCACAATAGATCCAGACATGAGTTAGCAGCCCGTTGAAAAAGGCGATGTTTGTAGCGTGGCCATCTTGGCCGCGTGTGCCGCAGGCGTCTCGCCTGCGGAAAACCAAGGAAAAATGACAAAATGCGAGGGCAGGATGCCCTCGCCACACGCGTGCGAGACGCCCACGCTACATTTTCAACGGGCTGTTAGGGCTGGTGGCATTGTCGGTTTCGCGCCAAGTGGCATAGAATGGGTGCCATCGGCCGTATATGTTTGCGGCCGTGTGCTTTTTTCGATCAATGAATATTCAAGTTTCCAAATTTGTAAATTATTGGACATTTAAAAAAAAGAACACGCTCACAAACAGATGTGAGCGATGGCACCTGGCAGACGTGACGAAATCCCGGCATGCCCCGGCCAAAGGCTTTGGTCGAGACATTCTTCCGTCGTGGATGATATCTTTCGAGGGCGAGACGCCCTCGTCACACGCGGGCAGGATGCCCACGCCACAAACACGAATTGTTGGCCAATCCTGACCCGGCGGGGTATAATATCACATAGAAGGCCGGACGAAGGAAACGGCAATGAATGAGGATGCCCTGTTCAATGGCCGAAACAGCGAAAAAAGAACATGCTCGCAAACAGATGCGAGCAGTGGCACCCGCTTTTACCCCTTGCCGCGAAACCGATCATGCCACCGGCCTTTGGAGAAAAAACTATGGACTATCAAGAAATCAATACGATTCGTAATCAGTTTCAATCAGGACTCTGGCCTCAGTTCTTGCAGATGGTTCAGATCGACGGATTGAGAGGTTGGAGTGGGCAGGCCGTTGAACTGAACTTTCCAGTCGTCGCAGTTGTCGGTGAAAATGGCAGTGGCAAAAGCACACTGCTTAAAGTTGCTGCCTGCGTATATGTCAACGATGATAAGGACAAGAGATTCTACCCATCTGCTTTTTTTGTAGAAACCACTTGGGACACAATTCAAGGCGTGAAGATTGACTATCGGGTAAAATTAGGGCCGAATATCCAGAGTTTTCGAATAGCCAAAGTTACACAACGTTGGCGAGTTTCTGAGAAAGCGCCGAAGCGGAACGTATTTCTGTTGGACATCTCTCGGACACTTCCACTGGATGCTTCCGTTGGTTACGCTAAGATCGCACGATCTGCTACTTCGGAAATTGAGAGTGCGGACATCAATGATACTTTCAGAGGCCATCTTTCGCATGTTTTAAGCAGAAACTATACAAAGGCTCGCTTTGCCACTTCCAATGTTGATCCAAAGCGACAAGTTGGTCTCCTTGAGCGGGAGTGGGGGGAACTTTCCCAGTTCCATCAGGGTGCTGGCGAAGATTCAACACTCGACCTCTTCAGAACATTGCAAGGTGTACCAGACAACTCGCTTTTGCTAATTGACGAAGTTGAAGCGTCTCTACATCCAAGAGCGCAACGTCGACTTGTTCGATTTCTTCTGTGGTTTTCACGACAGCGAAGAATTCAGATTCTTCTTTCCACGCATAGTCCATATGTGCTTCAGGAACTTCCCCAAGAAGCTCGCATTTTGCTATTGCCCGGTCCGCAAGGACTCAGTGTTGTATACGGAGTTTCACCAGAATTCGCGATGAGTAGACTTGATGATGAGGAACATCCAGACGTCCATGTATTCGTGGAGGATCGTGAGTCTGAAATACTTCTTCGCGAAATCCTAGCTTCATCGACAGAGACAGCGGAGCTAATTCGACGTATAGAAGTTAGACCTGTCGGACCATCCAACGTCGTCGCGTTATTGGGCGTCCTTGGGTGTAAGGGCAGGTTGCCTTACAAATCTGTTGCTGTAACCGACGGTGATGTTCGAGATGTGAATTGCCTATCGCTACCAGGAACTTCGGCACCTGAGCGTATTGTTTATAAAAACCTAAAAGAAAAAAACTGGCCAAATTTACCGCAAAGGTTTGGCATTGGAGCTGGTTCTCTTTTTACGGTGCTCGACGACGTAATTCTTGAACCAGACCATCACAAGTGGAACAGTATTGTAGGAAACCGAGTTATGAAGAGTTCCACTAGTGTTTGGGAAGTCTTGGCCAACGAATGGTGTAAATCCTGTCTCACCGACGAAGATCGAAAGTCGATTGCGGAGGGACTTGCAAAAGTGGTTGATTTAAGTTAACTAGAAATTGTAGTAAAGCATAACAGAAAGACATGACTACTTTTCATTCCTGATTCATATCCTGTCTGGTCTGTCGTGTGGTGCGGAAGCGGCGGAAGTCGAGGCCGAGCCGCATGGCCTTGTATCCGAGGATTCGCTGGGTGGTGCCCAGGTCGCGGGCGGCCTTGGTTACGTTGCCGTTTGACCTTTTGAGGGCGTCCAATCAAAAAGATGGGCTGAAGGTAGTATACAGATAATTCCGTGTGCAACGCAGTTGCTCGGCGGGTGGCATTTCCGGTTTTTGCGCCAAATGGTGAAAGCGGGTGCCAGTGCCCGCATCTGTTTGCGGGCATATGCTTTTTTCGTGGCACGGGCATCCGGCTTCGCCAAAAGGCTTCGCCCGGACAAGTCTTGCCCGTGTGTTCCACGACCGTCTCGGTCGTGGTTTATGTTATATTTTTCAACACTCCATGGGCGGGACGCCCATGGAACACACGGCCGGGACGGCCGTGCCACGGACTGCCCGCCCGCGCCGGCCTTGCCGCACGCAAACTTCCGGAGAATTCTCATCATTCATCAGGTTTCCAAGGCCTGATACCGCCGGATGGCATGTCATACAGTTCCACATCCTGTCTTGCCTGTCTTGCGGTGCGGAATCTGCGGAAGTCCAGGCCGAGCATTTTGGCCTTGTAGCCGAGTATGCGTTGGGTGGTTCTCAGATCGCGTGCGGCCTTTGCAACATTGCCGTTGGACCGTTTGAGGGCGTCGACGATGATGTCGCGTTCGAAGAGTTGCAGGCGTTCATCGAGGCTGCCGGTGCCCGTGGTGTCGGACGCGTCGGAGGTTTGCAGGGTCGGCGGCATATGGTGTGCGTGTATGACGCCGTCGGTGGAGAGCAGCACGGCCCGCTCGATGCAGTTTTCCAGTTCGCGGACGTTGCCCGGCCAGTGATAGACGAACATCATGTTGATGGCAGGGGTGGTTATCCGCCGCACGTCCTTGCTCATTATATGGGCGTACTTTTCGACGAAGAAATCGGCCAGCAGCAGGATGTCGTCCTTGCGTTCCCGCAGCGGCGGCAGGTGGATGGGAAAGACGTTGACGCGATAATACAGGTCCTGGCGGAACTGGCCTGCCTCGACGGCCTTCTCCAGGTCGCGGCTGGTCGCGGCGATTATCCGCACGTTCGCCCGAAGGTTGGCGTTGCTGCCTACCCGCTGGAACTCGCGTTCCTGGAGCACGCGCAGCAGCTTGACCTGCGTGGCCGGCGAGAACTCGCCTATCTCGTCCAGAAACAGCGTGCCGCCCTCTGCCTCCTCGATCCTGCCCTTGCGGGCCTGGATCGCGCCAGTGAACGCGCCCTTCTCGTGGCCGAACAGTTCGCTTTCCAGCAGATTTTCCGAAAGGGCCGCGCAGTTGACCTTGACGAACGCGCCCTTCGCCCGCGGGCTGGAATAATGGATCGCGTGGGCGACCAGTTCCTTGCCCGTGCCCGACTCGCCGCGGATGAGGGCGGTAGTGTCGCTGGCGGCGACCTGGTGTATCGCCTGGTAGACCTCCCGCATGCCGTTTGAGTTGCCGATGATGTTCTCCGGCCGGAACTTGTCCTCCAGCTCGCTTCGCAGGCGGATGTTTTCCTCTTCAAGGGCGTGGCGTTCCTCGGCGGCCATGCGGCGGGCCTTGACGTCGTGCGCGATCATGCTGGCGACGATGGTCAGCAGCCGCACGTCCTCTTCCAGTGCGGCGGTCTCGTCGAAGACCCTGTCGGCCGACAGGCAGCCGACGACCTCGCGGCCTATGCTGATCGGCACGCAGATGTAGCTGATCTCGTCCTTCGAGATCATCCGTCGCTTGTGCAGGCGGTCCAGGAAGAGCGGCTCCTGCGAGACCTTGGGCACGACGGCGGGTTTTCCGGTCTGAACGACCCGGCCGGAGATGCCCTCGCCCATCCTGTACCTGACGGCCTTGAGCTGGCGCTCGGATAAATTGTGGGCCACCTCGATCATCAGTTCCCTGCCGTCTGGCGACAGCAGCATTATCGTGCCGCGGTTCATGCCAAGCCGCTCGGCCAAAACGTCCAGCACCTCGGCCAGCATCTCGCGCTGGCGGCTGCGGGCGTTCAGGATGCGGCTGATCTGGTAGAGGCTGTCCAGTTCATTGCCGTGTCCGGAGGACCTTCCGGGCGAATCATGCTGCGCGGATTGTTTGGCCATTGTTGTGCTTTCTTTTCAGAAATTCAAAGCAACATAATTGTAGATTATTTGATTAAATAAACAAGAATGTAAATTAATTTTATGGATGGAAAATTCGCCGATTCTCCTTAACTGCTTGCAAACAAGGATGATATGGATTTCGCGATTTGTTGGCATAAGGCGTGCAATAATCGCGCAGGCCGGCAGCCGGAGTTCGGCGCGGGTTGATCGCATGATGGCCGGCGGATATCCGCCAAAACAATCTGAAAGGAGAAAACGATGCGGATGAAACTGACGTGGATGACGGTTCTGGCAGTTTGGGCGATCTGGGCCTTGCCTTCGCCGGCGCGGGCGCAGAGCGTCGAGGACCAGCTCAAGGAACTGAAGGGCAAGGTCGATCAGTTGGAAAAGACGGCCTCCGACGAGAAGAGCAAACGGATGGCCACCGAGGCGAAGATGGCCGGCATGGAAAAGGTCAGCCAGAGCCAGAAGCTCAGCAACGACCAGCGGGAAGAGATTTCCAGGATTGTCGGCGACATGTTGGCCCAGGCCAAAAAGGAATCGGCCCAGCCGGACTGGCTCAAAGACCTGACCTTCAGCGGCGATTTCCGCCTCCGCTATCGAGCGCAGTGGTGGAACCACAACAGCCCCGGGCCGTTCTTCGCCGGCGGGACGCTCCCGCCGGGGATGCCCTCCGACAGCTACGAGGGCAAGGCCCGCAGCCGGCACCAGCTTATATCCCGCCTGCGGTTCGGATTCACCAAGACATGGTCGGACAGCGACCTGGGCAACTTTGAGGTCGGTTTTCGTCTGGCCAGCGGCAACAACAACGATCCGACATATGCCGATCAGACCCTTGGCGAGATTAGCGCCAACGAACCTGGCTTTGCCAAGCGGCCGATCTGGATCGACCTGGCCTACGCCAAGTACAGCCCCAAGTGGATCAAGGGGCTGAGCATCACGGCCGGCAAGATGATCAACCCGATGCAGGCGCCGACTCTGCCCTGCGCCCTGACGACCGATCTGATCTGGTGGTGCGACGTGAACCCCGAGGGCCTGTGGGCGCAGTATAACCTCAAGGATGCAATCATGGGCGGGGCGATTGAGCCGTTCGTCGGGGCCGGCATGTTCATCGTCCGCGACGTGGATCAGTATGCCACATACTGGAGGCCGCCCGGCGGCGTCTGGAGGCCCGGAGGGGTGAGCACCGCCGCTGTGGCCGACACCGCCTCGGGCGACACGCTTTTGTGGGTGCTTATGAGCGGCCTGCATTACAGGATCAATCCGGACACATTATGGACGTTCGCCGCCACCTATTACAAGTGGCAGAACGCCGACAACTATCTTGCCTCGGGAGTGAATTCGGCCGCCAGCCCGTACACAACGACCGCCGGCACGCTCAACGCCGCCGCATGGCGGGGAAATTACGCCCCGACGGGCGAGAACTTCGGCATCGTGGATCTGTTTACCCGGCTGGACTTCAAGCTGCCGATCACCAGCCAGTACAAGCTGCCGATCGGGCTGTTTTTCGAGTGGGCGTATAACGGCGCCAGCGCATATGACGAGAACGACTGGCGGATTCAGCCTTACAATTTCAACCTGTACGGCGGGACCAGCCCCGGCGACATGTACGGCCTGACATGGGCCGGCGCGGTCAACTCTAAATATCGGCATGCCAACAACGCCCTGGCGGCCGGAATCATACTCGGCCAGAACGCCAAAAAAGGCGATTGGTCCGTCGGCTATGAATACAAACACGTCGAGGCTAACGCGGTCCCGGGATTCTGGGGCGACGGCGACTTCGGCTTCGCCAACCGCAAGGGGCACATAATCACGGCCAGCTACAACCTCATGGACAGCCTGACCATCGGCGGGACGATGTATTTGACCGACCCGATCGTCAGCAGGCCTGTCGTCAACAATTACGGCGACGCAAACAATGTCGCCACCAGCGGCGAGCGGTCGTGTTACGTCTTTGAATTGGACCTGGTCTGGAAATTCTAATCGGTTTGAACAGGAAATTCAGCGTTCGGCCGGTACCCAGTTGCCGGCCGGATGCCGGCGAGGGAGTTTTGCCGGGCCTGCCTGTAATTCGGCGGGCCCTTTTTATTTGTAAAACTCATAACTTCAAAATTGTAGCCTATTTGGATTTATATCAACATTAATGTAATAATTTTAAAAAGCAGGTTTTTCAAATCGGGGCCGCAACATCCTGAAAATATGCGACTTATGACGACAGATTCTCTTTGGCACGGGCGGTGCAATCTCAACTTGGACTAAGGTCCGGATAGCCCCGGCCTGGCAAAATGGAAAGGGCTTTGAAGTGAAAGTGAAAAGGAATTGTTGCAATAAATGGATTGTGCCGGCGCTGATCGCGTCGGCGGCGTTTTTTTTAATCGCCGTTTCAGCAAGCATGGCGGACGAGCGGGCCGGATTGCCGGCCGCGCAGCCTGCCAGCCAGCCGGAGGCCCAGCCCGCCTCGGCCAGCGCCATAAATTCCGGCGACACGGCCTGGCTGCTTACGAGCACCGCCCTGGTCTTCATTATGACGGCGCCTGGCCTGGCGCTGTTCTACGGCGGGTTGGTCCGCCGCAAGAACGTCCTTTCGGTGCTGATGCAGTGCATGATGATAATGTGTCTGGTCAGCCTGCAATGGGTGGCTCTCGGCTACGCCCTGTCGTTCGGGGCCGACGCCGGAGGCAAGGGCGTGATCGGCACGCTTGAGTGGGCGTTCCTCAAGGGCGTCGGGCAGGAGGCCGGGCCGTACAGCGCGACCGTTCCACACCTGGCGTTCATGATCTTCCAGGCGATGTTCGCGGTGATAACGCCGGCCCTGATAATCGGGGCCTTCGCCGAGCGGATACGCTTTCTGCCGTTCTGCGTGTTCACGCTGCTGTGGGCGACGCTGGTTTACGATCCGGTCGCGCACTGGGTCTGGAGCACCGGCGGGTGGCTGAGCATATTGAACCCCAATGCCGGCGCGGCCATGGACTTCGCCGGCGGGACGGTAGTGCACATCAACGCCGGCATGGCCGCTCTGGCATGCGCCCTGTTTTTGGGCAAACGCAAGGGCTATCCGTCCAAGATGTCGCCTCCGCACAACCTTCCCTTCGCGGTGATCGGGGCCGGGATGCTCTGGTTCGGCTGGTTCGGGTTCAACGCCGGCAGCGCACTTGCGGCAAACGGCCTGGCGGCAAACGCGTTCGTGGTTACGCACGTCGCGACGGCGACGGCGGGTTTGACCTGGGCGATCATGGACCGGATATTCAACGGCAAGCCGACGGTTCTGGGCGTGATAACCGGCGCGGTGGCCGGGCTGGTCGCCATCACGCCGGCCAGCGGGTTCGTGGATGTCACAGGCTCGATCTGCATCGGGGCGGGCGCCGGCGTGATTCCCTGGCTGTTCGTCGGAATCATCAAGCCCAGACTGGGCTACGACGATTCGCTGGACGCCTTCGGCGTGCACGGGATAGGCGGCATCTGGGGCGCTCTGGCGACCGGCCTGTTCGCTACGCCGGCCGTTCAGAAGGATTTCAAGGGACTTTTCTTCGGCAATCCCGCGCAGTTCGTCATGCAGGTCAAGGCGGTGGCGGTTACAATCGTCTGGGCCTTCGTCCTCACTTACGTCCTGCTTGTGCTTGTCAACGCGGTCTTCAAACTCCGGGCCGGCGAACACGAGGAACTGGTGGGCCTGGACCTGACACAGCACAAGGAAACCGCCTACACGGTCATTGATTGACGGAAACGCAATTTCAGGAAAAGAGACAGACATGAAATACATAATCGCAATAATTCAGCCCGACAAGCTCGAGGACGTCCTGGCGAAGCTGGAAGAAAAAGAGATCCACCTTGTAACCGTAACAAGCGTGATGGGCCGCGGCAGGCAGAAGGGCATCGCCGAGGTCTATCGCAGCCACAAGGAGGCCGGCAGCCTGCTGCGAAAGGTCAAGCTCGAAATAGCGGTCAACGAGGCGTTCGTCCAGCCGGCGATAGATGCCATCCTCGGGGCGGCCCGCAGCGACAACATCGGCGATGGAAAGATTTTCGTCCTGGACCTGCCGCGAGTGATACGCATCCGCACCGGAGAGGAGGGAACATTGGCCATCGGATGATTCCTGCGGGGATTATCTCCGCAGAATTATTGCAAAGCTGTCATCTTTTTGTGGAGTGGATTACATAAATGTAGTAATCACCATTTGTTTTAAAAACCTGCGCGAGCCGTAGCTGTTGTGCGGCAGGCAAGTTATGTATTCGGCGATTTTGTGGCACGAGATATGCTTATAGGTCGGTCGTGATGCAAAGGCTAAAGCAGTTGCGGGCCGGCAAGGCCCGGTCGGACTGCTTTGCCTGATGCCGGATTGCGGTTGCGGACGTGATCTTTCGGCCAGGCTCTCAGGGAAAAGGTTCTGCGGCAAAATATGCCGGCCAGCCGACCCGGCGGAGACGGTTTGCATGGTTCCGTCCCGTCGGGGTTGCCGCTGTGCCTTGGCGACGGATGTACCTTTTCCCTTTAACGACGAGGGCGGTTTCCTCACGGAGCCGTCCTCGTTGTATATGCCCGATCCGGCGGCTTTGCCGAACGGATTCGCGGGCAAGCCCGGCCGACGACGGGACAGGCAGGAATAAATGGTTTGACGGCGATGCAACAGGAAAATATGCTTCCGGGACGGGCGGTTCGGATGCCGGCCTATTTCATTCGGAGGCGCCTTAAAGGGAAAGGAACAGTCAGATGAGCGATGTGAATCCAAGACGCTCGATGGTCGAGGCAATTGCCCGGTACTCCGTGCCGGCAGGGAAGATCAACTACACGATCAACTCGATAAAGGAAGTTTTCGGCGAGCACGTGTTCAACGAGGAAGAACAGCGTGCCCGCCTGCCGAAGACCGTCTTCAAGGCCCTTCAGAAGACCATCAAGGCCGGCGAAGAGGTCGATCCCGCCATCGCCGACGCCGTTGCCGTGGCGATGAAAGACTGGGCGCTCGAGCACGGGGCGACGCACTTTACGCACTGGTTCCAGCCGATGACCGGACTGACGGCGGAAAAGCACGACAGTTTCATCGTGCCGACGGCAGAGGGCGGGGCCGTCGCCGAGTTCAGCGGCAAGGAACTGGTCCGCGGAGAGCCGGACGCCAGCAGCTTTCCGTCGGGCGGGCTGCGGGCGACGTTCGAGGCCCGCGGCTACACCGCGTGGGACCCGTCCAGCCCGGCCTTCATACTGGACAACCCAAACGGCGCCACGCTGGTCATACCGACCATGTTCATAAGCTGGACCGGCGACGCCCTGGACAAGAAGACGCCGCTGCTCCGCTCGATGGACTCGCTGAGCAAACAGGCCCTGCGGCTGCTGCGTCTTTTCGGCAACACGACGGCAAAGCGGGTGTTCACCACGATCGGCGCCGAGCAGGAATATTTCCTGATAGACAAGCTCTTCTACTACGCCCGGCCGGACCTTCTCAACTGCGGCAGGACGCTCTTCGGCGCCCGCCCGCCCAAGGGACAGGAACTCGAGGACCAGTATTTCGGTTCGATACCTGACCGGGTGCTGGCGATCATGGCCGAGATGGAATTCGAACTGATGCGGCTCGGCGTGCCGATCAAGACCCGCCATAACGAGGTCGCGCCGTCGCAGTACGAGATCGCCCCGATTTACGAGACGTCCAACCTGGCGACCGACCACCAGATGCTGGTGATGGAGATGCTCAAGAAGGTGGCCAACCGCTACGGGATGGTCTGCCTGCTGCACGAAAAACCGTTCGCCGGCATCAACGGATCGGGCAAGCACAACAACTGGTCGATGGCCACAGACGACGGCGAAAACCTGCTGAATCCGGGCGACACGCCGCACGCCAACGCGCAGTTCCTGGTCTTTTGCAGCGCGGTCTGCCGGGCGGTCTACAAATACGCCGGCCTGCTGAGGCTGTCGGTCAGCGGCGCGGCCAACGACCACCGCCTGGGCGCCAACGAGGCCCCGCCGGCGATCCTGAGCGTGTTCCTGGGCCGGCAGCTCATCGACATCTTCGAGCAGCTCGAAAAGGGCGACGCAAAGCGATCCAAGACCGGCGGGAACATCGAGGTCGGCGTGTCAATGCTGCCCAAGCTGCCGCGCGACGCCGGCGACCGCAATCGGACCAGCCCGTTCGCGTTCACGGGCAACAAGTTCGAGTTCCGGGCCGTGGGTTCCAGCCAGAGCATCGGCGGGCCAAACACGGTGCTCAACACCATCGTCGCGGAGTCTATCGACTACATCGCCGCCAGGCTGGAGAAGGCCCTTGACGGATTGGCCCAGGACAAGAAAGACGCCGCCCTCAACAAGGCCCTGCAAAAACTCCTGCCCGAACTGGTCAAGGAATTCAAGCCGATTCTCTTCGAGGGCGACAATTACAGCAGCCAGTGGCACGAGGAGGCCGAAAAACGCGGCCTGCCTAACCTCAAGACCAGCGTCGACGCCATCCCGCTTGCCACCAGCAAGCAGGCCGTCGAACTGTTCACGAAATACAAGGTCTATTCAGTGCGCGAACTGCACAGCAGGCAGGAGATACTGCTTGAGAACTACAACAAGGCCATCAATATCGAGGCCCAGACCGCCAGCGTGATAGCCAACACGATGATCCTGCCGGCCTGCCTGAAGTATCAGGCCGATCTGGCAAAGGCGATTTCGTCGGCAAAAGAGGTCGGCGTCAATTCCGTGCAGACCGCCGCCCTGCTTAAAGACCTGGTGGCCGCGATAGACGTCTTCCGCAAGTTGGCGATAGCGATGGACAAGGCCATCGAGGGCCAGCCGCACGGCGACGCCCTCGAACACGCAAAATATCAGCGAGACACGCTCTTGCCGGCCATGGCGGAACTCAGAAAAGTCGGCGACAAACTGGAACTGATGGTGTCCGACGAATACTGGCCGCTGCCGACTTACCGCGAGATGCTCTTTATTCGCTGATCGGACAGCCTGACCTGTCAATGCCTTTGAGGGGCGGATTTTAACGAATCCGCCCCGTTTTTCAGAATGCCTGACTGCTTTGTAAAATCCGGATTCGTCTTATTGACAGCCGGGCGAGTGGCATGGCCGGTGAAGTCGAAAAATGACGGGAATTGGTGCCATGTTTTTTGGTGGCACGGCCGTCCCGGCCGTGTGTTCCATGGGCGTCTCGCCCATGGACGAAAACCAACAACTACCACGACAGGGACGGTCGCGGGA
>JACRIL010000015.1 GCA_016235825.1 Planctomycetota bacterium | reverse complement strand
TACGTGTTCAACATCGGCCGCAACTGCTGAATCTGTTTGACATCCATGCCGTAGCTCCTTTGCTGTCAAGGCGTCCTGTAAGGAACCATCGGATGGCTGGATGAATTTTCTTGAGCTAAAGTCTCGTTGTAGTGTTAAAGAAGCCATCGCACGGTCGCTTGTGAAGATCGGCGACAAGCGGGCTATTGAACCCCTGGCCGCGGAATTGCATGCCCGCCTCGCCCAGATAAAGGTCGTTGAGGCCTTTGTTCATTTGTATGCGCCGGATGATGAAGCCGGCGCAGTTCGCAGATTTATTGACATGGAGAGGGAATTCTGGCGGCCGCGGATGACGGGTTTTGATGGCCTGTTTCCGGAAAAGACGGATCGCAAGACGTTTTGGACGTGCGACTCCAATGCCGTCCGGGCCATCGGCAAACTTGGCGGGCCGCAGGAGGCCGGCCTGCTGATGGAACTGCTCCGCTACGAAGGGCACAAAAAAGAAGTTATGAATGATGTCGTTCCTGCACTGGCCGACCTCGGAGAAAAGCGGGCAGCCAAACCTCTCGCATCACTCCTGAAAAATCAGGTTAAAATCTACGACAAACCCGCGAATGGATCGTCTGGCGAGCTTTTCGCCCGATCGGATTTGCGGATAGAGGACGTCATCATCGACGCCTTGATCCGTCTCGATGCACGTGATGAACTTCTGGAATTATTGAAGGCGGATGATTTCAAACTGGTCTCACGGGCCGCACTTGCCCTTGTTAAGATGAAGGAACCAAAAGTTCTGATGCCGCTCCTGAAAATGTTTCGGGAAAATGTGAGCGACGATAACGGTCATGATAAATGCGTCTTCGCGATCAAATGTTTGGGCATGCTCGGCGATCCGAAGGTGATTGAACTGTTGTTTAAAGAAACGGCCGGGAAAGAGCATCAAATTCAGTATACCGCCATAATGTCCATGTTCAGGCTGGACAGGCAAAAGGCGATGAAATTGCTGATGCCGATTTTCGATGAAAAATTAACCTCAACCAAAATTGAGGATGAATCGGAAATTGCCAATATAGCGGGTGCGATAATCCGCTACGGCCGGGCAGAAGATATAAAATCCGTATTCGGCAAAATTCAAAAAAGGTCTGATAGTAACCTGGATTTCAGCATTTCCGGCGGTATTGGCGGAGACTGTTCCCGCCTGACAACGGACATTGTTATTCCGTATATTGAAAGCGATTCTCCGGGAATTCGCAGGTGGGCGGCGGAAATATTGGGCAACCTTGGCGACGTGCGGGCAGTCGGCCCGCTCATTAAAGAACTCAAGGATGAGGATTATGATGTAAGAGTCGCAGCCGTCGTCGCCCTTGGCAAATTAGGCGATGCCAGTGTCGTAACGCCGATAATTGAAGTCTTTGACGGCCTGTCTTACGACCCCGGTTGCATCGAGGCTGCGGGAAATTTCGGCGACCCGAGATTTACGCCGTTCCTGCTGAACGCCCTGAAAGCAGCAATTTCAAAAGAAGAGCATGAGCAAAATGGGGAAAGCGGCCTTGTCGTAGAAGCCCTGGGAAAAACAAAAAATCCCGCTGTGGTTGGGGATATAATCCGATCGATAGAAAAAGCGAGCAAGGCCGATTATGACCCATATCGATATGTGGGCGATGCTCTTGGCGCCCTGGGGAATCTGAGAGGCAATGAGGCTTATGAATATCTTTCCAATCTCCCGCGATTTTATAAGGAGTGGGGACCCAATTCATATCTTGCTGCGATATGTGCGATTGGCAAGTTGCGCGACCCTCGAGCGATAGAACTGCTGGTCAAGGCGATAAACGAGACGCCGGCCGATCTTATGCCGGCAGTGTATAAGTCTCCGAACGGCCTTTCAATCCGGAAGGCGGCAATTGAATCGATAGGACAGATCGGCGGGCCAATGGCCGTGGATGCTCTGGTGAAATTTCTGGACCACGGCTATCTCGACGTGCGCCTGAACGCCGCAAGGGCACTTTGCATCATGAACGACCCGTCGGCCCAACCGTCCCTCGAAAAGGCCGCCGGCGACCTGCATTGGCAGGTGCGGGCCTATGCAAACGCCGCCTTGTACAGGTTCGGCGACAGATCCGCAATTCAGCCCGTCCTGGCGCTTTTGAAAACCGGCGATCTGAAAAGGCGTTCCACGGCCTTCGACATCCTCTCCCTCCTGAAAGATCGCGTTTATTTGCACTTTTTGACGGAGGAATTCTTGAATAATCCCTTCGGCATGTATGAACACGGCTTTATGTATGGCAGGATTGAAGTCTCGATAATTGACGCGATTGTCGATATGGGCGGCCGGGAAGCACTTGAAACCATGACGAAGGCGGAGAAGAAATTATGCGATGAGATTGAATATTATTTGATGCTTCATGGAATAGATGATTTTATGGGTACCGTGGGAAAATATACGCGTAACTTGCAGGAAATCCGCGGCGCAATCATAAAGATTCAGCGAAAGATGGCGGCGCCCGCGACCCGGACGGGCAAAGCTACACATTATTAGTATAACACAGTGAAAAACATTTTGCTCATCTGCTTGGCGATTTCAATCACCTTATTTCGTCCTTACAGGGTTTGCCCTTCGCCTCTTCGCAGCTTCGGCCAGGCCCTTACGGAAGGCCAGACCAATGGCTATTCAAAAATAAATGTGCGAAATTATCTGGACACTACCGTGTAGGATGCGATGCCGGCATATTGCACGAGCGCCTCCCATCGGTCAAACGGGGTCTTATGCTCGATGCGCAGCAAATCATTTCCGCTCAGTTTATATGAGCGGTAATCGTAAATCCGGCGTTCCGCGACGTATGCATGAAAGCCGGCTGCTCTGCGGGGGTTCCATGTGCAGAGTGCGGAACCGCCTTCCGGCAGCGGTTCGGCATGAAAACCCGCATCAAAGAGCAGTTCAGCCATGCAGCGTTTCTGATTGGTGCTCAGATCGCAGAGGTACGGATGGATCGCTTGGGGATCGCGAACGATTTCCTCGGCTTTGTTCCAGAGCGGCCTGCCGAGGTGCCCGGTGATCCGGAAATTTCGCAGCAACGCGCGGAAACGGTCCGCGGTCATGGCAGAAGAACGATGCCGCCATTTGCCCATCGCCTGTTCGAGCGGATGTCCGATGCGGAGCAGTTTGGCGAGAACGTAGTCGCCATCGTCTTCTCCACGGCAGAGGCCGCGCAGGCGTATCCTGACAGAACCCGGCGTTGGACCTTTGCCTTCCGTCTGCCGCAGATCAAGTCTCGCGCGTTTGCCGGCGATGCACGTCGTCAGCTTCAGCCGGGCATAGTCGCCGTCGCGGCAGGCCGTTGTTGCGCCGTCGTCCAAAAAGAGTTCTGCAGTCCCCTCACCCGGGAAAACGAGCCACTCGACGGCGTCCTCTTTCTGCAATGGAATTGCCGAGCCTTCTCGCACGAACACGGGAATGTGGTTGAGTCCGCCGTAGACCGCATGCCAATGTCCTCCCTCATAGCGGTCGCCGTTGAAAAAATCGAACCAGGCGCCGCTCGGCAGCCAGACGGTTTGCCGGCTTAGACCCACGTCCGGTTCGGCCGCACTGGTGAACGGCGCCGCGATCATGTCGGGGCCGAACATGTACTGCTGCGGGCAGCAATACGCTTCTTCCGCGTATGGATAGTCATGGTACATCGGCCTCAGCAGCGGCAATCCGCCGCGATGATTGCGTTCGGCCGCCGTGTAGAGGTAGGGCAGCAATTCCCGTCGCAGGCGCATGGCGGACAGGATGGCATCTCGATATTCCGCCGGTTTTGACCACGGCCTGTAATCCAGCGTCGGATCGCCGCAGCAATGGATGCGATAGATCGGGCTGAAGCACGCGAATTGATTCCATCGCACAAACAGCTCGTGATCGTTGTGCAACCCTCGCGCGAACCCTCCCGTATCGTGGCTCCACCAGCCGTAGCCGATATTTGCCGATGTGGCCGTAAAATAAGGGAGAAAACGCAGGGTCGCCCATGTGCTGCAGGTATCTCCCGAGAACCCGATGGGATAGCGATGGCTGCCGTGGCCGCCCCATCGCGAAAACATGAATGGCCGCCGTCGACCGTCGCGGGCAAGGTCTGTTGCGTGCAGATGGTTCAAGTACCAGAGCGGGTCGACGTTCTCCAGCGTGCATGTCGTACCCTGCTGCCAGTCCATCCACCAGAAATCGACGCCTTGCGCCTCCAGTGGGTGGTGCAGGAAACGAAAATAACCCTCGATAAAACGCCGGTCTGCGAGATCAAAAATGATCGGCTTCTTCCCGTCAGGATCAATCCCCATGAATTTCGCGAACTTCCGGTATGCATCCTCGTGCGGGTGAATGCCGTCGCCAGGATGCAGGTTCAGGCAGACATGCACATCCTGCGTATGCAAGTGCCGCAGGAAACCCCTTGGATCGGGGAATAATTCCCGGTTCCATGTATAGCCGGTCCAGCCGGACGTATACGGATTCTTCCCGATATGCCAATCCATGTCGATCACACACACGGACAACGGCACGCCATGCGCCGCGAATTCGCCCATGATGCTGGTGATATCTTTTTGCGAATATTTTTCCCAGCGGCTCCACCAGAGTCCGAGCGCCCAACGCGGCGGCAAGGGCGATTTCCCCGCGATCCGGTAGTAGTCGTTCAGACATTCGGCATAGGCGCCACCGTATCCGAAGAAATAGAAGTCGATGCATGATAGATCGCTCCGCGGCTCAAGCAAACCATCATTGCCAAACACAGCCGTTCCGGAGTCATCGAGGACGGCCCATCCGTTGCGCGACAGCAAACCGTTCGAAAGTTCCATGCGTTCGCCGGTTTTCATGTTGCGGTCGCCATCGAAATTGTCGAGTGTCCGGGCCGCGCCTCGCAGATTGCCGCCGTCCTCATCGCCAAATCGCCAGACGCGGCCGCTTTGGCGCAAGACGATTTGCAGCGTATGGCGTGTGAATGGCCGGCCTTTTATGTATTCGAGTCTCAGTGCCGCCGTCTGCAAGACCAGTTTTGTTTTCGTTTCGTGTCGCTTGAAGGCTGCGACAGGAAGATTTCGGAACCAGATATGCTGAGTCGCCCCATCTTCAAATATTTTGTATGCGCTGAATTCGCACCGGATCAGCCGATCTGTCAAGAACGTGAACCGGGCCTGCCCGGACACGATGACTGCTTCGGGGTGCGCCATCGGGGCGATACGCAAGCGGAATTGCTCCATAGTCGTCCTTTTTGTGAATGAGCCGCAAACAGGAAATCCGTCCGCTGAAGAACTCGCGATTTGCGGCAGTAAAACAACTCCTTGCGAAAACAAGGAGCCATTGATCTTCACAGTATATTGGACAATTTACAGGAAGGCCGGCAAAAATCAACATTTTCCAAATAAAACGGATCCTTGGGCAGATGGCGCCGATTTGGAAACATCCGAACATGGTAAATGGACCGGGAACCCCAAACCGCCCCGGCCAACAATCTTTGTCGATTCACAAGCCTGCTGTGATATGAAACTCCGGCCGCAAATTGCCGACAGAACTTGACGAGGCAAGGCACGCTCCTTTGTATGTCAGATTTCCATAAAAAGAATATGATCGCAAACAGATACGCGAGCATGTCACCCGACACCCGATTTTACCTCTCGTCGCGAAACCGGCCATGCCACCTGCCGGTTTATTTCCATTCTCCGGAGAGGCCCTTGGCCTTGCGGTCGGCGTTGACGGATTCCTTTGCGGCCGGAAGGAAGATTTTCCCGACATAGGTCCTGTAGGCCGGCTCAAGATCGGAGATTTTGCCGACGATTGTCTCGAAATCCTTGGCTGACGAATTTTTCGGGCATCCCTGGAAGAACTTGAGAAAAGCGTCCCTGTGTTTGCCGTCGTCGCCGTGCATGAGGAAATGGACAAGGCTCCACGAGGCGGCATAATTTTCCGGCACGTTCTTTTCCATGAACGTCTTGCGATCCATGCTTAGCAGTTCCGCCAGCGCGACGGTCTTGTAGCATTTTTCTACCGCCGCGCCTCTGCCATCCGTTCCGCCTACATTTATGCCTCCGAACACGGGCTGCCTTCCCACGAGAGAATACTCCGTATAGACTGCCCGACCCTCGATCAGCCATATCGGGTTGGAGGCCAATTGGATGCCCGCCATGAGTTCGTCAAGCGCGTGAGTGGTCTCGTGCGCGGCGGTTCGCAGGAGGGACTCCGTGTTCCAGCCGGACACGCCGATGTCGGTGGACAGAAAAAGCGTGTTTATCGCGGTTACGAAGTTTCCCGAAAAGCCCGCGGGAACTTCCCCGGAAAATTTCGCCAACTGCTTGAAGTATGACGCGAAAGAGTCGGACTTATCAAAGAGAAAAACAGTGATGGGTTTGACCGGCCCGAGCTTTCTGACCTTTCCGTACATCGCGGCGTAGGCCTCGCCGACGTTGTCGATGACCGAGGCGACCGCGTGGGCGGTTTCGTAGCCGGCAGCGCTGTAGACGGCGCAGAATTTGCCATCCACGCGGACCTCGACGTCCCAGCCATGCTTTTTGCGGTCCGCATCCCGCAGCGGTTTGGCCGACTTTGCCGGCATCCATTTGCCGTAGAACACGTTTCCCTTCGCGGCATTGTCGGCGGCTTCCTTTTCCTCCGCCCTGGCGACGGGCAGCCATTCGGTTCCGTACTTGACCTGGTCCAGCCGCCGCCGGGCGTCCTTGTTTTCCGGATCGATCGACAGGACCTTCTTCAGCGCCTCCTCCCGCTTGTCCAGCATGAGATGCGACTCGCAGAAATCGGCCAGCGACAGCCACCCTTTGACGTCGCTGCCGCCCAGCGATTTTGCCCGATCGGCATACTCATTTTGGAAATCGGAGGTGTGCTGTGCGGAAGCGACATTGCGACTTATTTTCGTTGCACTGGCGACCGCATCGATGTGTCTGTTGGCCGGCCCGAAAGCGCCGTCCTTGCCGCTGTTATTGGTTGCCTGGGCCGGTGCTGGAGAGCAAATTGCCAGACCAATCACGGCTGCCGTAAAAATCCGGGCGGCGAGGGCAGCCTTCAGATTTGATTTCATCGATATCCGGGTTCTTTCTGTCATACACTGATTTTCATTATCCCGCAAAATGGGGAAAAAACCACAGGTTTTTTGCAAATTCGTCATTGTTTTCACGAACTAATTCGCCTTGATCGACCTGCGAAGCTCGGCAAGTTCGGCGGCCTTGTCGGGAAACTTCTTTTCCAGTTCCGATATCGAGCGTTCCACGTCGTCAAACCGCTTGAGCCTGACAAGCAGGTTCAGCCGTTCAACGTGATTTTTGAATTCATTAGGACTGATTTTTATTATCGCATCGACCACGTCGAGATACTCGGCGAACCTTTCTTTTTTTATCAGGCATGGGCTTATTGCAGTCAAAAGCCGCCTGTTATACGGGGCCTCTTTCAACCCCGCCTGGAACTCCGCGATAGCCGCGTCCACATTGCCATCTGATGCAAATAACGCCCCTTTTACCCATTTTATTGCGTGATAATCCGGATTTTCGCGGTATAGCTGTTCAAATAACGCCATTACTTCGTCTCGCTTGCCGAGACTGATTCCAATAATGATATAATTGAGTTTGAAACCGGGCCAATTCGGACAATCCTTTATCGCCTCCTTCATGAGGCTGTAGCCTTTCTCCGCTTCCGACTTGCCAATTATTCGCAATTCAAGGTTACTCAACGCGAATAAAGGGGCATTGAGTTCCTTCGCTTTTTTCAGGTCGTTGATTGCGGAATCTTTTTGCCCTTGTCTGGCGAAGACATGACCTCTTTCAATATATCTCATGGGATTGCGAGGTTCCAGGTCGACGGCCCGTTTTATAAACATGTTTATTGCGTCAACCTTATTTGTGTCCACATTATTCAGTTTGATCTTATTAACGTCCAACTGGGATAACGCGGTGATTAACTGAAAAAAGATTATGCCCTGATAAGGCGCCATATTGTTTGCTTTTTCCAGGGACTGATATGCGATATTTGACCAGGATTCCGGCAGGAGCACACCATCGCCAATTGCTTCGGAAATAGAGTAGCCGTAGGCGTAGTGGGTTTCCCAAAGATGCGGCCCAAGCGTTCGTGCCTGTTCGGCGACCTTGACGGCATCCTTCAACTTTCGATAGTGCACCATGTGAAATACTTTACCGACCAGTGCAAGGGGGTCGTCGGCCCCCTCGTTCATGGCGGTCAGGTAGGTCTTTTCGCTTTTTTCGTATAAGCCGGCGTCTTCAAAGGCCAGCCCCGCGGCTATCAACGCCTGCAGGTTGGGTTTTCCGGCGAATTTCCGGCTGAGTTCATCGGCCTTGAGATATGCCTGGGCCGCCTGTCCCGGCAGGCCGTTCAGCCTGAGCGCCTCGCCGAGGGCGTACTGCGCTTCTGAGAAGTCAGAATCGATCTGGAGCGATTTTCCGAAAAGCTCCACGGACTGGCCCAATAACTGGCCGCGGTCCGAAAGGTTTGCCAGAAATTGGCCGCGATTCAGGAGGTCCATGGCCTTTGAATAAGGCTCGAAGGCCTGAATGCGTTTCAAGGCCCGCGCCTCTCCCTCTTTGGCCCTGGATTCCTCCTGTCTTGCCTTCGCCTCCGCCGCCACCGCGCGGTTTTTTTCATTCTCGGCGCGGGATTTTTCGTTTTCGGCGCGGTTCTTCTGTTCGGTCTGGCCCTTGAGGGCCGATTCCGTCCTGGTCTGTTCGGAGCGGATCCAGAAAAACGAGACCGTCAGCACGCCGATGATCGCGACGACCAGGACGACCGAGACCGCCGTGATTGCCTTAAGGCGCCGCTGCCGCAATATCCGCTCGTGTTTGGCTTTTCTGACCGCCTTGACCAGTTCGGCGTGGCCCGGGTCCTGCGGCGACAGCAGCGAGGCCGCCAGGTCCAAATCGCCCCTGCCCAGAGCGGTTTTGGCGTATTCCACAGATGCCATGGACAGCCCACCTCCGGCCTTTACGTTTGTCGGCCACAAGTCCAGCGCCGCCCGGAATCCGAAAATGCCCTGGGCGAATTTTTCATAGTCTCCGCCGGACATTCCCGCCGACAGGTCCCGGTAGGCCGTCGCGGTCAGGGCTATGCTCTGCGAGTGCGCCTGATAGTCCCTGATGGCCTGCTGAAATTCCATGACGCTCGCGTGTCGATCCTGTGGATGGGCGGACATAGCCTTTTTCGCGATGTCAATCAGTTCCCCCGCCTTGTCGGCAAGTTCGATCACGTTGTTGGCCGCATTTACCAGGCAGTCGGTGACCGACTTGCCCCTGTGAGGCTTTTTTCCGCAGATTATCTGGTAGAGAATCCCGCCCAGCAGATACACGTCGCTGTGCACCCCGATCATCTCGGCCATGCCGCGGGCCATTTCCGGCGCCATGTATGCGGGCGTTCCTCCCATCACAATTCCGACAAGCTTCTCCGCCTTGCTGTCCGTCCGGATAGCTGCCGCCACGCCCCAGTCCATCACAAACACCTCGCCGAACTCCCCGAGCATGATGTTGGATGGTTTCAGGTCGCGGTGGATCACCCCCCTGGAATGCGCGAAGGCCACGGCGTTGCAGACGGCCATAAGGATTTCCAGGTTCTCGGCCTGGGTCCTGGATTCCATGACCTTGTCCCACGGCGTGCCGTGGACCCGCTTCATGCTGTAAAAGAGTTTTCCGCCGGCGTCGAAGCCCATTTCGTGTATGGGGATGACGTTTGGATGATCCAGTTCCGCGGTAACCATGGCCTCGGACAGGAACCTGGCGCGATCTTCTTTGTTGTGGCCGGGATCGCCCTTCATGAATTTAAGGGCTATGATGCGATCCACGCAGGACTGCTTTGCCTCATAGACAATCGCCATTCCGCCCTCGCCCAGGACCCCAATAAGCTGATAATCCGGAAAGACCGAGGGCGACGGTTGCGGTTTCTGCTGCTGCGTCTGGCCGACCGAATGCGTCCCGATCGACACGTGAGTCCACGGATCGAACGCTTCGGTCCCGGCCTGCTTGAGTGTGTTTCCTTCACGGGCGTCCAACCCGATCGTCTGCCCCCAGATGGTGTTGATCTCGTCGATCGTTACCGACGTGATGTCCTGCTGGACCGGGATTGTCGATTTCTTCCCCGACCCCTGCCGGCCTGACTGATCGTTTTGGGGCGCCTTATTCTCTGGTTCGGGCATGATGCGGCCCTCCTGATTTGTGAAAAGCCTTTTTCAACAGTCTGCTGTCGGGACTCCCCGAATAGTATGGTCCTCGATAATCGGCGGCACTGATAATAATTCTACACATGCCCCGCGTTTCTGGCAATCCTTGGCGCATCTTTGTATATATTGGAGTGCCCTGAAAAAGGTCGAGGCCGAATCGGACGGCAAAAAGTCGGAACTGGATATTCAGTATCTAAGAGCGTCAGAATCACTTGCCAAACTGCGACGTTTCGGGTAACCTTTACTTGTAAGATATTGACGTTCAAAGTCTTGCGAAACCCTTCGTGGTTGTACTGTTGCTCCTGTGAGTTTTGGCTATAGGACCGAAAAACAAGTGCCTGCAAGAAGGCCAAGGACGAAACACAGCATGAGCATGGACGACCGATACTTGGGTATGCTCGTAAAGGCAATACGTGTTTGCGGTTCATACAAGCCAATGATGGGCCGCAAGGACAAAACCGGTGTCGATTTGAATGGCTTCCGACGCCTTTACCAAACAGACCACTTCTATCATTGGTTCGGCCTGGATAATCCGTTGATGTACGCGGCACACAAAGCCGCTGGCGGGATGACAAGCATATACAGGCAGATAGGTATTGGCGTTGAACAACTTTTCCGCCAAGTTTTGCAGGATGTGCTTGGATTAACAGCGGAACAGTCCACATGGAGCTACGCGCTAAAAAGATCAAACAAGAAATTGCGAAAATTATCGCTTGATGGGCGCATCGACCTTGGAGACGTAACTAATGACGCCACTAGGGAACGCATTTCAGATTGGATTGAAAAAGCATGTCGATTGCTTGGAGTTGATGCCCGTATTGCGGGTAGTCTGCGCGGGGCTGTGTTTGAAGTTCGGCAGGGGTATAAGAGCAAGGACTCAAAGCGGCAGAATGCGGATATAGCCAATGCCACCACAGCTTACACGAAAGCCTATTTACCTTGTGTAGTCGTCCTTTCAACCCAAATCGACGAAGATATTTGCTATCGCTACACAAATGAAAAGTGGCTTGTCCTGAAAGGAACGCCAGCAAGTGGTTCGCCATTAGAGTCAACTTATGCTTTTTTCAGAACGGTTGTCGGCTACGACCTTCAGGGATTCTTTGAGCGTAATAGTAGCAAATTCCGACAGGAAATTGACGCTGTACTCAAGAAACTGCTATCGACGGAGTGACGTTTAGAAATGTCGCATGGTCCGATGAAACAACGTGCCGAGTTTACCCACAAGCATAATCTGAATAGTGGGCGCCACGGTTGGCTTAGGCTGACACCAGCCTATTCTGTTAAACTTGTTTCTGAGATACTGTGCCATTATGACAAGGCTATTTCGGTTATTGACCCGTTTTCAGGAACGGGAACTAGCGTGCTTGCCGCTGCCGAACAAGAGCACAGCGCCATAGGCGTGGACATAAATCCGTTTCTTGTTTGGCTGGGCAATGCAAAACTGGCTAAGTATACGCCTTCGGACCTTGCCACAGCATTAGCCGCCGTTGCCAAAATTTTGAGATCTGAAGAGACTTTTCCGGCACAGCCGCCATCCATTCACAATATTTACCGCTGGTGGCATCCAGAAGTCTTGTCGTTTCTTTGCAAGCTAAGGGGGCAAATCCGGGCGATAGCAAAGAAGCACAGCAAGACTGCTAATCTTCTTGACGTGATATTCTGCCAGACCATTATAAAGCTATCTAACGCCGCTTTCAATCATCAATCAATGTCATTTGCTGACGACAAGGCGGAATATGCACACACACCGGAAGTCTGCATCGAATGTTTCCGGGATAACGCCCGAATTGTCCTTGAATCACTAGCTCCTAATCCATCAGGCAAGGGTACGGTTGTTTTAGGCGATTCCAAAGCCGCCTTACCAGGCAACGGTTATGACCTGCTGATTACGTCACCGCCTTACCCCAATCGCATTTCGTATATCCGGGAACTTCGCCCTTATATGTACTGGCTTGGCTACTTGAAGGAAGCCAGGGAAGCTGGGGAACTTGACTGGAAGGCCATAGGCGGCACTTGGGGGGTTGCGACAAGCAGGCTCACTGTATGGAAACCGGAACCTGACATGTTCCTTCCTGTCAGCCTAGGTGAGGCGGTATCTGCAATTCACGCTGCTAATGGCATGAATGGGCGATTGCTGGCTGCCTATGTGCACAAGTATTTTTGTGATATGTGGCGACATTTCCAGACAATCAAAGACAAGCTGAAAACTGGCGCGAAAGTCGTTTATATTGTGGGCAATTCATCCTTCTATGGGGTCATGGTCCCGGCAGAACAAATCTATGCTGAAATGCTGGACATGGCGGGTTTTGTCAACATCCGCATTGAGACTATCAGAAAGCGAAACTCCAAGAAGGAGTTGTTTGAGTACGCAGTAGAAGCTGATTATGCAACCGCAAGTCCTATGGGGCAAATCGCGGCCATTGGACAAGCCTATGCTCCAACTCTGTTTTGACCATTAGGCGATGGAAAGCAAACGTATTAGCAATAACAATGACACAATGAAACGGTTGCTTGAAGATATTTTACTTCACAATCCACCGGATAGTGTGTCTGGTGTTTTTGATAAACTTATATGTACCTGCAAGAACAAAGGCATTGAGTTTGACGCGGCTGCAGCCCTTGAATATTGGTGGAGTCTGGCAAGACTTGGCGTTGTGGCTGTGCCTGGAGCCAATCTTAATGAACAGGCGGTTTCCAGTGGGACGCAACCCTGTAAGTTAGTTGTTACAGAACGTGGTAAGAAGCTTTTGGAACGGGGCGAGCAATCCCCGCATGATCCGCCGAAATATCTGGCCGCTGTACGAAGGCGTGTCGAATCGCCCGACGAAATCACAATTACTTATCTTAATGAATCCATAGGGGCATGGGTTGCTGGGCTTTATAGGGCGTCGGCTGTAATGCTGGGCTGTGCTTGCGAACGGCTGGTATTGATGCTGGCTGGTGAAATCGCCAGCGCCAACTTGCCGCCGTGGTCAGATAAGATTAGAAAGAAGTTAAAGGGGACAATAGTCGGCGTCTCTGAACTGTTTGATGTGGTGCGAGATTGCCTTGCGCAACTGTCGAATGAGAAGAAACTGCCCGGCACGTTGGGTGATGCGATAGACCGCAAGCTATCGCCGATATTTGAGCATGCAAGGAGCCTTCGCAATAAAACTGGGCATCCCACAGGGGTTGACGTTACAAGTGAAGACGCTGAGGCAAGCCTATTACTTTTTTCTGGCTTCCACGGTCTTGTAAGCGACTTGTGCAAGAACCTTCGGTCGGGAAATTCGACGGGGACGAGTGCATGAGGTTGAAGTACACACCTCCCAAGCTCCACTTCGTTGCGCTTGGGTGTGGCGCCAAGTACACGAGTGCCCCGGCATGACGAAGGTGTGGTTCATATTGGGATGCACGGCGTGCGGCAAGGGGACCGTGGGTAGGCAGATCGCGCGGCGTACCGGCGGGCAGATTGTCAGCGTCGATTCGATGAAGGTCTATCGCCGGATGGACATAGGCACGGCCAAGCCGTCGCGCAAGATTTGTTCCGAGATTCCGCATCACTGCATTGATATCGTCGAGCCGTCCGAGGCATTCAGCGCGGCCCGCTACGTCAGCCATGCCGACGAGGCAATCAATAAAATTGCCGCGGCCGGGGCCGTGCCGCTGGCGGTCGGCGGGACGAGCCTGTACATCAAGGCGCTGAGCGAGGGGCTTTTCGCCGGGCCGGCGGCCGATGAAGAGTTTCGCAACCGGCTGAAGGAACAGGCCGAACTGGAAGGTTCTACCGCCCTGCACGCCGAGTTGGTCCGACTGGATCCCAAAGCGGCCGAAAAAATCGGCGCTAATGATCTCAAACGGATAATCCGCGCTCTGGAGGTGCATCGCGCCACCGGCAGGCCGATCAGCGACCAACAGGGGCAGTGGGACGCCGGCGTGCACCGATACGATTGCGTGTTCATCGGTCTGCGGCGGGCCAAGGAAGACCTGAGCCATCGGATCAATCTGCGAGTCAGGAAGATGGTCGAGGCGGGCCTGCGCGATGAGGTTGCGGCCTTGATGGGCGAGCCTGCCGGCCTGTCGCCGCAGGCAGCACAGGCGGTCGGATACGCCGAAATGATCGGGCATCTTGCCGGCCGATGTTCGTTCGACCAGGCCGTCGAGCAGATAAAGATAAACACCCGCAAGCTTGCCAAGAAACAGCGAACGTGGCATCGCCGCTGGACCGACGTGAAATGGTTCGACCTGTCGCCGGATGAAACGGCCGATGCGACAGTTGAACGGATTCTGAAAGAAATGAAGTTCGGTTAAGGATATCTAACATGGCCTACTATGGCCACGGCGGGCCGTTTTTGTCGTGGCACGGGCATCCTGCCCGTGTGTTGCATGGGCGTCTCGCCCATGCCATTTCAGCAGTATCCCACGGCCGGGACGGCTGTGGAACACACGGACGAGACGTCCGTGCCACAGGCCAGCGACAAAACCCGTATTTGCGGGTATCATGTCTTTGCATGACGGCTGATTGCGAAAAATTCATGGGCCTTGCGCTGGAACAGGCGGTCGAGGCGGCCAGGGTGGGCGACGTGCCGATCGGCGCGGTGATCGTCCGCGACGATAGCGTTATCGCGTCGGCGTTCAACCGCCGGATAAGAGACCGCGACCCGACCGCGCACGCCGAGATGCTGGCGATCAGGCGGGCGGCCGCTGCCGTCGGCGACTGGCGGCTGACAGGCTGCACCATGTTCGTCACGCTCGAACCGTGCTGCATGTGCGCAGGCGCGATCGTGCTGGCCCGGCTCGACAAACTGGTTTACGGCGCGGCCGATCCCAAGGCCGGCGCGGTTGACTCGCTTTACAATATCTGCGCGGACAAGCGGCTCAATCACTGGCCTGTCGTCGTCTCGGGCGTGCGAGCCGGCGAGTGCGGCGGGATGCTCAGCGAATTTTTCCGGGCCCAGCGGGCGGCGGGAAAGAAATGACGAACCAGATTCAGCCGGAACAAAATTTAACCGCTTCCGTGAGCGATAACGGCGGCATATTTTCCAGGGCCGGCTGGCAATATCTGCTCGTGCCGTGCATAGCCGGCCTGCTGATGTTCTTCCGGCTGGGCACGGCGGCGTTCTCCGGCCACGAGTGCCACATTGCCCTGGTCGCGCGGACCATGCTGGATGACGAGGCCTGGCTGAGCGAGCAATATTATCCCGAAAACCGCCCGGCGGCGACGGAGCTTAATCGTTGGCTGATCCCGGTCGAGAACGGGCTGGCGAGGCTCAACAAGACGCCGCTGGCGTACTGGTGCGCGGCGGACCTGGCCCAGACGGGCATCGGCCTGAACGAGTGGTCCGTGCGGGGCGTTTCCGGAATCTCGGCGATCATCACGGCGATTGTCGTCCTGGCGTTCGGCAGGCGGATATTGCCGGCCCGCGCGGCTTTTTTTGGCGTGCTGCTGCTGGTCAGTTCGTTCGGCATGGTCAAGTTCGGCCGCAAGGGCCTGCCCGAGATGCTCACCTGCATGTTTATCACGTCGGCGATGGCGTCTTTTTATATGGGGATCAATGCGCGGCGTATGCGCTGGCATATCGGCTGGATGGCGGTTTTCTGGGTCTGCATGGGACTGGCGAACCTTACCAAGCAGGTCTTCCCGATGCTGATGTTCTGGCCTCTGGCGGCATATGTTTTGTGGCGGGCGCGCGAGCAGGCCGGCGACGGCAATTCGATGCGATCCCTGAAATTGTTTTTCATTGTCCTGGCTATCGGTGTGGCCGCATACACGGCGGCCAGTTACATCGCTGTTCTGCGCGACTTGGCGATCAAGCACATAGATGTTCTGCGCAGCATCAAGAAACTTGCGGCCGCCGCCGCATTTCTGCTGCCGCTGGTTCTGCTTGGCTGGTCGCGAGCGAGCGTCCGGTCGTGCCTGAAACTGCTTCCGACGGCGATTCCCGGTGCGATTGTCATGCTGCTGCTCTTTGTGCCGTGGATCTGGTACGTGGGGCAGGCGTTTGGGCCGAAGAGTTTGGATGAAATCTATTACCAGACGGTTTCTCGCGGCATGGGCGTGGGCAAATGGATATTTTCGCCGCCTTATAAATATCTGGAATATATCTGCACACTGACGTTGCCATGGACGCCGCTGCTGATTCCAACCGTCGCGATGCCGTGGATGAAACGATTCGTCGAGCACCGCGGCGGACTGGTTTTTCTGTTCATCTGGGTTGCCGGCCTGCTTGCGGTGCTGGTGGGGGCGGCGGAAAAACGCGAGCATTATCTGCTGCCGGCTCTGCCGGCGATCTGCCTGCTGATGGGTTTCGCCGTCGACGACCTGGTTGGAAATTGGAGATTGCTGCCGCAGAAGTTGGCAAAGGCATGCGGCATGATCGGGCCGGTTATCGCGGCAGCGGCGGTTGCAGTCTTGCTGACTATCTGGTTCGTGCGGGGCCATGAGGCCCGATGGCTGCACCTGGCGATAGTCAGCGGAGGCGCGGCTGCTGCGCTTGTCTGCTCGGCCGTGTTTGCCGGACGCGGCAGATACGTCGGCGGCATGGCGATGATGATCGCCGCGATGGTCATCTTCTGTCTGGGTTTTTTCGCCGGCCACGAGTTTTGGGACGACAACGCCGCGATGCGCCAGTTCGCCCGTCAGGCCGGGCGGACCGTGCCTGCCGGCCAGCAGGCCTGCGCCTGGGGCAGGAACGACGAGATCATGGTCTGGTATTTCGGGCGGGATTTGCCGTGCAAAATGTGGCAGGCCGCCCGGCCGCAGGACGATTCCGACGACGATACGACCGGCCATACGCTTATATCAAATAAATCGGGCGGCATTGACCTGAAGTCAATTAAATGGATGCTCAGCATTCAGGATAAAGGCGCCGAAGGATGGATCGGCCGGGAAATCGAAAACCTCGGCTTTCAACCCGCGATGCAGCGGATCGAAGACAAAATCAATAAACGATCATACATGCTGTATGAAAAGCGGGATTGAACTTTTTTCCTTCAGTCGCAAAATGTGTCGCGGGCGAGACGCATGCGGCACACGCGGCCACGATGGCCGCGACACATTTTCAACGGCCTACCGGTCAAATTTTTCGGACGTGAAGAGGAAGACCTTTGTATCCGGCTGTTTCCATGCGTCGGCCGGCAGGCCGGCCTTGTGGGCGCAGCAATAACTCAAAAATTCCACGGCGTTCCATCCCTGATCGGTGGCTACCTCCGGCAGGAAGCAGCCGCCCCGTCCGCCGCGAATGATATAGATGCCGTGCACCCCGGGCTGGAGTTTTTCCGGTTCGTCCGTGGGTTCAAGAGGAGACAGGACCGAGACCTCGACCGTCAGATTCGGCAGTTCTTTCGGCGTGATGGGGTTCATGACGAAGCGGGGGTCTCGCGCGGCCTCGCGGCCCATCTCGATTATCATCAGGCCCAGCGGCCCCTGCGGATAAAACGTGCCGATGCAGCCGCGAAGATCGCCATCGTTGGTCAGCGTTACAAAGCAGCCGCGAGGTTCAGCCAGCATGCCCGACGGATTGAGCAATTGAGGGCGGGGCTTGCTGGTTACGGCGGATTCCACCGCCTTGCGGGCAAGATCGACAAGCATGGTCCGTTCTTCGGCCGATATTGTCATGAGAACGCTCCTTTTCGCGCGGGCCGGCGCCGGCATTGTCTGGCGAACCGGATCGGCGGTATTTTATCCGCTCGGCGATATTTCGCAAATTACCAAACGTGAATTACGCTTTTTTCTCCGCCTCGGCCTGTGACGGCCGCCGCGACTGCAGATAGCCGACGAACGCCGGTATCAGCGATATGATGATTATCGCCCCGATGACCAGCTCAAAATGCTTCTGAACGAACGGGTGCGTGCCGAAGAAATAACCCGCCAGCACGCATACTGAAATCCACGCCAGCGTGCCGGAGATGCTGAATGCGAGAAATCGCTGGTATGGCATCGTTCCGATGCCCGCGACGAACGGGACAAACGTGCGGATTATCGGCAGGAACCGGCCGATGAAGACGGCCTTGCCGCCGTGCCGCTCGTAAAACTTGTGGGCGCGGTTGAGGTGGTTCTTGTTGAGGAACCTGACGTTTTCCTTGTGGAATATCTTCGGGCCAACGAACCTGCCGATCCAGTAGTTGGTCGAATCGCCCAGCATCGGCGCGAGGAACAGCACGGGCATGAGGATTTTCAGATCCAGCGGCGTTTGCTGGCCGGTGGCCAGCGGAGCGGCGAACGAGCCGGCCACGAACAGGAGCGAATCGCCCGGCAGGAACGGCGTAACAACCAGGCCGGTCTCGCAGAATATGATCAGGAACAGTATCGCGTATATCCAATATTGATAATCGCGGATCACCTGGTCGATGAAGCCCTTGAGATTCACGAACAGGTCGATGATCCGCACTTCGGCCAGCATTTCCATCTTCAGCGTCCTTCAAAAGGTCCGGGAAAGTTACGGTATCTTCGCGAGGTTGTCAAATATCGGCCGGGTATGGGGTTTGGGGCGGCGTCGGATATAATCCGTGTTATGACGGCGGAAGCAGGCAAGGTGATAGTGGCGATGAGCGGCGGCGTGGACTCGTCTGTTGCGGCGGCGATGCTGCTGCGCGCCGGCTACGAGGTTACGGGCGTTTTTCTGTGCCTGGGCCGGGCCGATGAGGAAGGCTCGTCCGGCTGCTGCTCGCCGCAGGACGCAGCCGACGCGCGGCGGGTGGCTCAGAAACTGGGCATCGCCATGCACGTGCTGGACGCCGGGGCCGATTTCCAGCCGATCATCCAATACTTTGTCGACGAGTATCGTCGCGGCAGGACGCCCAATCCGTGCATTCACTGCAATGCGCGGGTGAAATTTGACCGTCTCATTCGCCTTGCCGACAGCCTTGGCGTGCAATATGTGGCGACCGGTCATTACGCCCGCCGGATCGAGGGGTCAAGTGGGCCGGCTATTGGTCGGGCGGCGGCCATGCGAAAGGACCAATCTTACGCGCTCTTTGCGATAGATCGCGCCCGGCTGGGGCGGATTCTGCTGCCGATAGGCGAACTGTCCGGCAAGGATGAGGTGCGGCGGATCGCCCGGAAGCTCGATCTGCCGGTGCACGACAAGCCCGACAGCCAGGAAATCTGCTTCGTCCCGGACGACGATTACGCGAGTCTGCTGGCCCGGCTGGCGCCCGACGCCCTGCGGCCGGGGCCGATAGTCGATTCGGCGGGCAAGGCGCTCGGCAAGCATGGTGGATACGGCCGGTTCACGATAGGCCAGCGGCACGGCCTGCGGGTTGCGGCGGGCAGGCCCATGTATGTTACGCGAATCGATCCGGCCAGCGCGACTGTAACCATCGGCCCCAAGGAAGAGGTGATGAGCAGGCACCTGCGGGCGGCGTCGGCAAACTGGCATCGAGACGTGCCGGATGAATTTAGCTCGACGGTGCAGATTCGATACAACCACAGCGGCGCGGCGGGGGCGGTCCGGCTGACTGGACAGGGGACGTTTGAGGTCGAATTCGCCGAGCCGGTTTCGGCTGTTACGCCAGGCCAGGCCGCGGTGGTTTACGATGGCGACGTAATGCTGGGGGGCGGCTGGATTGAATGAACGAATGGGACACCATGACAGGCATGGAATCCAAAATATACAAAACCACGACCGAGACGGTCGTGGAACACACGGGCAAGATGCCCGTGCCACGCGGGTGCTGGCCGTACACAGCGGGGCGTTGGGCGATGTGATTATTTTCGGCCGGTTGCTCGAAAAACTGGGCGGTCATACAACGCTGGTCGCGGGAGGACAAAAGGCCCGACTGCTGGAAGTTATGGGCGTGGTTCAGGCGGCGATTGATTTCGACAGTTTGCCGATACACGAACTTTTTTCGGACAAACCGGTGGATCAATACCGATTGCCTGAAATGCTCGGCCGGCATGATATTCTTGTCAGTTGTTTCGCCGGTGGGGAGGATGGGGCAGGCCGCAGACTCCAGGAATTTTGCGGGGCGGGCGAGGCGTTTTTCTTACCGACACGTCCTCCGGCGGATTTCCCGGGCCATTTGCTCGAATATTGGGCCGCTCAGATGCGATTGTCTTTGGATAAAGATTTCTCCGCCTGGTCTGTGCCGGATGGGTGGATGAAACGGGCGAGGCAATTACTTAAAAATGCGGGCGCCAATGCGTCGGAGCGTTTTGTGGTGATCCATCCCGGTTCGGGTGGGCGGGAAAAATGTTGGCCGATTGATCGTTTTGAAACGCTTGCCGGACAGATCGAGTCGGGCGGGCAAAGGAAGCCCCAAAAAACCATATGGGTCTTCGGCCAGGTCGAGGTGGAACGCTGGGAGCGCGATGAAATTCAATCAATCTCCGACAAGTTCGCGTCCATAATCTGCCCAAGTCTGGAAGATATTTGCGGCCTGCTTTCGCTGGCCCGCGGATACGTCGGCAACGACTCGGGCTTTTCGCACCTTGCCGCAGCCGTCGGATGCCCGACAGTCGCCATCTTCGGCCCGACGAGTCCGGCGCATTTCCGCCCGCTGGGGCCGAAGGTCGAGGTCCTTGGCGGCCTGATGGAAATCGGAAAGATCGAACCGGCGGCTGTTTACGATACCCTGGTTCAAATTTTTCGATAGGGTCAGGACAATCCTTGTGTCTCAATCGTCCGGTGCCACTGTCCTACGCGCAGCCTTCAGGCGGAGCGTAGGGCAGTGCTTTGTTGTTTCCAGAAAAGGCATATTTAGCTTCATTTATCATAGTTTATTTCTGACAACTTCGCGCATTTCAGGATTTTATCTGTGCAGTTTCTTACGATAATATTCGGCGATTCCATTCATTGTATTTCACTGCCCTTCGCGTCGCGAACACGCTTCCGGCTTCGCCACAGGCTACGCCGGACAAGCCGCGGAGGACAGTGGCACCGACTCTTTATTCTTCCAGACTCGTACCGCCAGTCAAGGATAAGATATATAGATGATTAAATGATATTAACCATATGCTTTTGACATACATACTTTAATATATTTATAATACTAGCCATAATATGCCAAGGATAAATATTACAATGCCTATTATGTTGAATAATGGACGATATTTCTTTATTTTATATTCAATTTCAGGGTCTTTATATGGAAGAGTTGCATTGCGGTAAATATTATTATATCTGATTAAACCTTTCATTATGATATAACCTCCTGTCCCAAATCCATTCATAAAAATAAGAATAAAGGGATATATCTGCATTGCTCTATATTTCTCGTAAGTTGCAACCTGTTGTTGACTAATTTCATGAAGTTGGCGTTCGTTAACAGGACCTCCTCCTCTATACCTCACATAATACTTATTGTCTTTTGCTATCACAGTATCCCCCATTGATATTCCAGATGTATCACCACATCGTATAATATATAGGGGGGTAGACGGTTAGCTCCCCCTGCCCTAATATATGGTGGTGGAAGCATCGACCGACAAAACTACTACGCAGGTGCTGGTCGCTGGACAGGATTATCCGCAAACATATCGCGAGTTCGTGGAGATGTTTCCGG
>JACRIL010000148.1 GCA_016235825.1 Planctomycetota bacterium | reverse complement strand
GCTCGCGTCAATCTGGTCGATTATCTGCCGGCAGCGGGTTTTGATTTCATGACTGGCGGTTGTTTCGATGGCCTTTTTAAGCAATGGGACGATCATCGGTCCCATTTCGAGCAAGGCCTTGATCGCCGGCCTGTGAACCGCAACCGCGTTGGATTCCAGTTTGGCGATCAGTTCCTGGGCCTGCTTCTCCACGGCTTGGGGCCCCTCCATCCGGCAGTGCAGCGCCACGCCGACGCGAACTATCTCGCCCGGTTCAGGATCAACCTTCAGAGGCAGCAGGCGGTCATACTCGGAGCAAGGCAGGATGTAAAAGGCCGTAACGCCTTCGCGCTCAAAGAATCCTTTCTCCCAGATTTTCAGCATCGAGTCTGCCTCGGCCTCGAACAGCCCGGCCTTGAGCAGGGCCTGGCGGACCTTTTTCGCCGCCGCCGCCGGCCAGTCCTTGGCGGGCACTTCCTCGAAGATAACCTTCAATTCCTTGCCTGTCTCCAGCTTCTCGACCTGTGCAAAGCGGATCGGCTTATCCTTCTGCCATTCGCGACGATCTATAACAAACAGGTTCTGGATGTCGAACTTGCCGGTATTGCTGAACTCGGCGGACTTGGCGTCGATCGCCTTGAGTTTCAGATAATCCGGAGCGGGAACCAGGCCGTCATAATAGAGGAACCGTTCGGTCTCAATTTGGGACTCACAATTAAGATTCCCCATACGGCCTACCCTCATTTCGGCAACCTTCCCTTTGATGCCGTTTGTTGAAAGAGGAGTCGCCTTTTCCAATCTTGCCTGAACCAACCATGAATCTTTAGGGACGGGATATAAATCCGCGCTATCGCCGATTTGCAACTCCCACGTCAGTCTTTTAAAGACTTTATCGGGTCCTTTTGGGCCTTTTGGATCTATAGCGTCGAATTTTAGTTCTGGCTCAATGCAGCATGGCCACCACACAACAGGCGCCCCTTCGGGAAAATTTACGGAGACCCGAAGTTTCAGGTCAGACTTGCCGGAATAGAAGTATATTATTGGTTTGTTCACACCACCTATGTAGACTGCCTTCATTCTCTTGTCTTCTTTCGGAAACTGACGGTAAAAGAAATCCGGCATTGATTCCCATTCGGCCCGCATGTCGGCGTTGGCATAGCGGACGTCGCTATAGATCGAAAATACCCCCCATTCGTGCACTTTCAGATCGTTCTTGGTTTCCGATTGTAAACCCGGCTTTGCCGCCGGAAGAGTTGCCGCCGCCAGCTGTTTGCCGTCCGGGGTGCCGGCATAAACGACGGTCAACGCGATCAAAACTGACGCACACGCCAAAATCATCGCCTTCATCTTGTTCTCCTGAATCATGTTGATTGCGGATATCGCTCGCAATGCCCTTTACAACGTTAGACGAACAAGTTCCCCAAAAGTTCCAGGAATTTACCGAATAATGTTAAAAAACGCCGCCGATTGTTCAGGCAAAATCAGCCAGTTTGAGTTGGTTGATTATCGTCTGCCTTGAGCGATAGAACGGGCGAACAGATAGAGTTTTCCCAGTCCCGCCATTATCAGACCGGCCAGCAGCAGTCCGCAGGCTGAAACCAGACCTGAATCGCCGGCCAGGAAGGCCTGCATCGCCGTCAGGTGAGATTCCTGCCCCTCTGCGACAGGCAGCTTCTGCCTGTATATGAAGCCCAGGACGAGCATCACTCCGCCGCCGGCGAGGCTTATAACGCCCAAGGCCAGGTAGACGAACCCCAGGATAGATGCGACGGCTTGGCCTGGCGCTGCCGCGCGACGCTGCGGCTGTTGCCCAACCGCATCCGCCTCGCTTTGCGGCGCCGCCGGTTCCTGTGGGGCGGCAGCCATATGCGACTGTTCAGATTGCTCGTCGCCAAGCGGGATCATGCCGTCGTCTCCGGACTGATCGGCCGGAGGTTCGGGCGGCTGGGAGGAAAAATCCTCGGGCAGGATGGGCGTTTCCAGACCGGCCTTGTCGCGGATCTCCGCGCTGAGCCGGGCCTGAAGCTCCCGCTCTTCCACCTCCTGCCGTTTGAGCTCCTCGGCCTTGCGATTTTCCTCCTCCTGCCGGCGTTTTTCCTCTTCCTGCTGGAGTTTGATGGCCTCGAGCTGCTGCTTGGTGTGGGGAACCTTGTTGGCCGTGCCGCAGGCGGGACACACGTCCTCCCGGCCGGCCATTGCGGTGTGACTTTCCAGCACGCTCTTGCACTTTGAGCACTTGTATTGGATCAGTTCGTCCTTGCCTGGCACGGGCGGGGGCTTGACCGCCTGTCCCGACGGCGCCGGCGTAACTATGTGCGCGCCGCACTTGGGACACTTGCCCTTTCTCCCGGCAAATGCGTGGGGCGTCCTTATCTTCACCCCGCATTGCGAACAGTTGAACTCGATCATCCTGGCGTCTCCGGGGCCGGTCTCATTGTCTGCCGGCCGCTGTGGCTTGGAGCCTATCCGATCCGCCGGACAAATCAACCGGATTTCCGGCGGGCGGGAAGTATTTCAGCGTATGCTTTTCCGTCCGGCCCGCGGTCCGGCCGGCTATTGACAAACCGCCCGGCAGAGATAAGAATTCCTTTCCAATTCCACCGTCAATCGCCCGGCTGGAAGTGTGTTCGTCCGGGACGGGCAAAATTGCAACTTTGAGGAGACAAGCCGTGAAAGAACGCAAACTGAAAGTGGGCATGCTGGGCGCCGGCGGCATCAGCCGCGTGCATTGCGAAGGCTGGGCCAAACTGCCCGACTGCGAACTGGCTGCGATCACCGATCTCAGCAAAGATGCTTGCCAGACCCGCGCCAAGGAATTCAACATCCCCAACATCGACGCGACGCCCCAGGAGATGTTCGCCCGCGAGGACCTGGACATAATCGACATCGTCGTGCCCAACCGGTTCCACTGCCCGTTCACGATTTCGGCATTGCAGGCCGGCAAGCACGTGCTCTGCGAAAAGCCGCTGGCCCTTTCGGTCGCCGAGGTGGACGAGATGATCGCCGCGGCCGAAAAAACCGGCAAAAAGCTCATGTGCGCCCAGCACATGCGGTTCGAGCCCAAGAGCCAGTCGATCAAGGAATATATGGCCCGCAGGCCGCTGGGGGAGATTTACTACGCCCGGGCGTGGTACCTGCGCCGAAGGCAGCTCCCGTGCACGCCGGGCTTCATGTACAGAAAAAATGCCGGCGGCGGCTGCTGCATCGACGTGGGCGTGCACGTGCTGGACTTGGCGCTGTTCCTGATGGATAACTTCAGCCCCGCGAGCGTCAGCGGCATCAGCGTTACAAAGCTGGCCAAACAGGCCGATTCATGGAGCGAGTGGGGGCAGATCGACAGGGAAAATATCGACGTGGAGGACTTTGCCGCCGGATTTATCAGGTTCCAGGACGGCTCCGCCCTGAGCCTGGAATGCAGCTTCATGCTCAACATGAAGCCGCGCAGTTACAGCACTATCGACCTGTTCGGCACGCTGGGCGGGCTGAAATGGCCGGACTGCGAATTCGTCGATCACACCAGCAAGGACTTTATCGACGTCAAGATGGAAGTCCGCGAGGACAAGGCCTGGGGCACCGCCCACCACGCCGAAATCCGCGAGTTCGCCCAGGCAGTCCGAAACGACAAGCCCGTGCCCGTCCCGCCTCGGCAGACCCGGGCCGTCATCGCCATCCTCGAAGGGCTTTATCAATCCGCCAGGACCGGCAAAGAGGTAAACCTCAAATAACGCCGCTTCGCGGTACCTGATAAGCCGGTCCTCGGCCTGAAATCTCCTTTGCGTTGTGAAGCGAAAAAGTCCGAAAAAATATATCGAGTGGCTGGAAAATCATGGCTGGGGACGCCTGTTCTCCTGAAAATAACCGCCAGCCATACCGTGTTCAGAAGATGCCGGAAACGACCAAAAAAAGCCCGGCAGCCCACCCCAAACGTAGCGCAGACGTAGCGCAAGGATTTCGGCCACAAATGAAAAGCCCCTATAAGTCTCTATATTATAGGGG
>JACRIL010000146.1 GCA_016235825.1 Planctomycetota bacterium | reverse complement strand
GACGCGAGGCCGACTGATCTGCTCGGCTTCTCGAACAAGTAGTCGTTACAGGTCCTGTAACCGACGCAGACCTTACCGACGGATATGACTGGTAAAACCACAGTCTGTTGCGATAGGGGGAGCTAACCGTCTACCCCCCTAAAATAATAGGTGTTTTACTGTTGTTAGCGGGGAATATATTTCTTATGTGGAGTATTTGGACCGTTATTAGTCTGTAGAAAGGCGTGCAACTTGCCGTCAGGCCACGGCACGCCTGCCGTGCCAGGGTTGCACGTGGAATGAGCTATGAAACATCCAGGATGAGGTCGTCGTTTCGTGCGATGATGGATTTACCGGGCGGGATGGTCAAAAAGTCGTCGTCCCATTGGCCGAAGAAGAGTTTTTCCAGCAGGGACCACGAGCCGTCCTTGAGTTGGAACTGCCAGCCGCGGTCGGCGGCCATTTTGCCTGCCTGGTCGATGAACGCAGTCTCGTCGCAGACGCCCATCTTCAGGTACATCATGCGGGAATAATTCTTCGTCCAGTCTCCGATGGTCTGCATGATGTAGTCGGCGTCCTCCTTGCCGTACTTTTCGACCATCTGCTCGTAGGAGTCGGCCAGGCCCAGCTTTGCCATCACGCCCTGCTTGCCGTAGGCGGGCTTTTCGAGCTGCCCGTCGCGTGTGGTGTTCCGCTCCAGCCAGCCGGTGGACAGGTAGTACGTGCCCGGGCACTCGTCGAAGCATTTCCTGTACGCCTGCCGCGAGCCCATGAAAAACGTGATGCAGTCGTGCGCCCGCGGGATTACAAGCGGAATTCGCCTTGCCGTCAGGCCGACCAGCCCGTCGTTGCAGCGGGCGAAGCCCAGGATGATCGCCTGGTGCCGGTCCTGCCGGCTGGCGCTATCGACGGCCGACTGGATGTGTGAGATCATGTCCGCCCGCTCCAGGTCGTGCAGCCCTTTGCGGAGGAACTCCAGGTCGATGATGTGCGGCGAGCGGGAGGCAAGCAGGCATGCCTCGCGATAGATTATCTCGCAGCCGATGAACTTGAGCTTCAGACGGGGATTGTTTGTGTCGGCCATTAAAAAATCCGGAGCGGAGGCGTCCGGCTCCGCAACGTCATGGGTCGAAGATGGTCTTGATTCTCGTAGGCTCGGGATCCTTCGGTTTCACCGGCGGCTGGGCCGACAGCCGGGCCGGCGCGATCTGCTCCAGGACCGGGGGCTTACGGAGGGACTTTCCCTCGCGGAGATAAGTCAGGCCGGAAAAGCGGCTGTCAGGCGCCGTGTATAGCGTCAGCAGATCGCCGTCGCCGCTGAGGCAGAGCCGGCAGTTTTCGAGCGAGTCGGCTCCGTTGGTTACGGTCAAATCCCAGGTTTCATTTTTGCCGGAGGGTCTGGCCGTGCCCCTGAGGCCGGCCTCGGGTATGGAAAATTCGTATCCCTCGCCGGAAGGCTTGATCGTCAGGGTCTGTTTGGGGGTTTCCTGAAGGGCCTGCATCACGCCGTTTCTGGGCATGGGCCGCAGGTTGCGGAATTGCAGGACGCTGTAATTGCCGTCGAGTTTAGCGGCGGCCGTCCCGGCCGGCGGGCGGGCCACCTCGCACTGGCCTACCCCGGCGATCTCCAGCACGCCCTTGTCGGCCGAGCGCGGCACCTCGAAGACCAAGATCAGTTCCTGCTTGGCTTGGGCCGGCACCTCCAGCCCGGCTGGACTCGCCGGCCTGGGCAGCACCGCTCCGGGCAGCGGCGAACCAAGCGACGGGTACGAGCCTTCCGCCATTTTCAGGACAATGCCCGCCCCGTGGTTGGGGAACCTGAGTATCTCGTCTCCGGCCCTGATCTCGACCGAGACATACCAGTAGATCATGCCCGGCATCGCCGGCAGAAACGTGGCGCCGGCGAATTCGTCGGCCTTCGCCTCCTTGAGGGCCAGGGCCGGCTTGAGAGGCTGGCGGACAAGCGGATTGACCGATGTAACCGGCGGCGTTTGCGGCGTAACCGGTTCCGGCTGGACGCCCGATCCGGTCTTCGGCGGCACGGCGTGCGGATCTCTGACCGTCGAAACGGGATTATCGGAGATCGGGCCGGAATTGTCGCCCAAGCCCGTCCAGTTCATCTGGGACAACGCGATCAGAATACCAACCGCCACGCCGATCCCCAGCACCCCTGTTATGAGGGTCATTCTGCCCTTGGACGTTTTAATCCATGGCGTCGTCTTTGACTTGGGCTTTTCGGGCGGGCGGGCGACAGGCTGGGGCTCATCGTGGGCCTCGTAATCCTCGGCCGTCATCGTCAGCACTTCGGTTTCGGCAGCGGCGGCCTTCCTGAGTATCTCAAGCTCCAACTTGTCCACGTTGTCGGGATACGGAATTTCGATATTCTTTCCGCACTTGGGGCAGCGGGCCTTCTTGCCCGCCAGGCGATAGCCGACGGACAGTTCCTTCTGGCAGGAATCGCACTTGACGCTGATTTTCTTGAACGAGGCCTTGCGGGCCTGGTCGGCGAAGCCCTCTTCCTGCGGCGGCTGGGCGGATTTGGCTGTTGCGGACGGCCCGGCTGCCGAGGCGGCCGGCTGGCCGAAGGATTTCTCAATCTTCGAGGAGGTTACGTCAGAGGCCGGCTTTTTTGCGGACGAGGGGAGGAATCCGCCGTCGTCGGGGGCCGCGGCAGAGGCGGGCGCCTGGTCGTCGGCGCCGAAGAACAGCACCGGAATCGCGTGGCCGCACTTGGGACACTGGACGGTCGGGCCGGCCTTGGCCTCGTTGACCTCCAGAGTCTTGCCGCATTGTCCGCACATCAACTGCATCCGTGATTCCCTTCTGCCTGCCTCGCCGGATTCGGACGACCATCCGGCCCACGCATAAATTATATCACAAATCCCCGGCCGGGAAAGGGATTGTTGCCATCGACCGCAAGATTGAACCGCTACGGAGGCGTGGCGGGATGGAGGAGACATGACAAAACCCGGCCGAATTGGCTCTGGATGGCGTCGAGGGTCTGCCGCTGCTGCTGGCGGGACTCTTTTAGCTGGCGGGGAATTATGAAACGCAACTGCGGCTGATCGGCCGGCATGGCCGCCGGATCGGTTTGCCGGCCGGGGCGTTCATTTGCCGGTCTGGTGGCGGCGCCGAAGAATTCGACACGTCTGGTTATAAAATCGCCGCAGGCCGAGATCATCGAGTAATCGCCCGGCATGCCTTTGGCGTCCCGGGCTTGATAAATCGTGTAAACGGTTTTATTTGGCTCGCCGGCCAGCAGGACCGGATGCTCGACGACCAAGAAGGCCTGTCGGCCGGCCGGTGACATTACAACATACAGGCAGCAGTCGGCCTTCTGATTGCCCGCGATGGCCCGGCCGTCTGGCAGGTCTTCCGCCGCGGCGCGGCCGATGGCCTGATGAACAGTTATTCCGCCATCTTCGGGCCGATAGTTGACGGCCTGGCGGTCGAATTCGATCCAGCGGCCTTCGACAACGCTGGCCGACGACTTGCACAGCGGACAACACCCGGCGGCGGCCATGCAAAACGAAATCGCCAGGCTGCCGAACAAAGTCAGGCGCCGAAAAAAGGCGTTTTTCGCCGCAACTGCCAGGGGCGGGACGCCCCTGGGACACACGGACGAGACGTCTGTGCCACGAAAAATTCCGCCGAAAAATCTCATTCCGCCCCGCCCTGCCGCGATAATCCTTTGCCGGCGCGGATTTTCAGTTTCGCGGCTATCCCGTCGGCGATGCGCCGGCCGATCTGCCGGTACCCGTCGATGTCAAGCATGCCGGCCCGGCAGGCCTGATAGGACGTCTCCAGCGACAGAGCCGGCACGCCGATCCGGTGGCAGAATTGGTCGAAGTGCGGCGTCTCCCACCTGCTGGGATAATCGGCGATGCGTCCGAACGGCTTGCCCGCGTAATCGGGCCCCAGCGATTTTTCGACCGCGTCGGCCCATACTTTGGCGATTCGGTGCTGGAACGGATGTTTGCTCTTATTGGGCAGAAAGCAGTAGGCCCCGTCTTTCTCGGCTCCGCCGGGGGCGTGCAGATCTACGGCAAGGGCCGGAATGCAGCGCTCCTTCCAGCGGTGCAGGTCGGGCTGAATGACGCGGACCTCGTGCCGCATCGGAAGTATCCCCCATGCGCGGTTGAGATCGTAAGGGAAGTTGTCCTTGCCGTAATCGCCCTGCTCGACGCCGTCAACGTTGGAGAACGGCACAGCCCAGACGATCGGCGCGGCCGGCCCCATCTCGTCGAAGCGCCGGATCATGCCGTCAAGGACCCACGAGCCTGGCGTCTCGCCGGAGTGCTGCCTGGCTATGAGATACAGGCCGGGCCGCCTGCCGCCTTTGGCGGCCTTTGCGTTGCTCAGCCGGACTATGGGCCTGCCGGCCTGGCTCACGCCGATCGTGTCGGCAGACCAGCGGCCGCATATATCGCCCAGCAGCGACCCGAGTTCGGTCGAGCCATATGGATAGCAGAAGGCCACATCCGCGGACCGGCCGGCCAGGTTCATCTGCCAGAGGATGTCGCACCGCCCGTCGGGATGCACCAGAGGCCGGGGCGGATCGAGCCGTTGCCACAATCCGCCGCCGATCCGGCATACCGGCCTGACATGCCTGGCGTTGCCGGGACTCAGCCCCAGCATGTTTCCGATATTCCTGAGATGCAGGACGACAGGGATCGGCCTTGTGTGCCGGGCCTTGTTTTTCAGGCGGAAGCAGAACCAGAGGCACTCCGGCCCGCCGTGCGAATGGGCTGAAAATGCGACGTGAACCTTCCCGCCCTCGGTCTGAATATGCGGATCGGCGATGTTGCCGTGAGGAATTCGTGCGTCGATTTCTAACATTTGATTTCCTTGATCGTAAAATAATACGGAAAGCGGCCGGCAATTCCATAAGAAAGCGGTTTCAGGATGGCTGGCTCGACGATAGAATAAACGGTGTCGGAACAGGCGGATTTTATGGCAAAGATTAAACGGGCTAAACTGATTTTGGCAGGGTTGGCGGTGCTGTCGGCCTGGGCGATCGCGCCGGGCCAGCAGGCCGGCGAGAAGGTCGATATCCGCCTGACGTTCCAGCCGGGCAGGTACGAATTTCTTCAGGAAATCTCGGTCTATGATGAACGGGCAATGGACGACGCCCGCATCGGCCAGCGGATCGACACCGTTCAGACGGCGTATCTGCGGATTCTGGGGGTTCGCGGCGACGGCCGGATCGGCATGGCAGCGGCGCTGTACAAGGCGGGGCACGTCGTGAGCACCGGGCCGATGGGCGTGGCAGAGTGGGGCATCGCCTTGCGATACGACAGCACGGACCCGGACAAGCAGGACCCGGCCCTTGCCGAGGCGTTCAAGACCCTGCTGGACAAGAAAATGGTTTTTGAAGTTCCGCCGGCCCGGCCGTCCGACGCTGCCGCCGGAAAATGTCCCGCGCCGCTGGTGGACGTGTTCAATCGCCGGCTGGGCGGGAAGGACCTGATCGCGGCGATGACGGATGGTTTCCGGCAGAACCTGGGCGAGGCTCTCGTCTGGCAGCCGGCCGGCCTGCTGCCGGGCAACCCCGTCGGCGTCGGCCAGCAGTGGAAGGGGCTGTGGCACGTCGCCATTCCCGGAGTGGATGCGATTGAAGTGCCGCTGGAATGCAAGCTGGCCTCGATCATCGGCCATGGCGAGAGACGCAAGGCTGTCGTCGAATTTTCGGGCAAGTTCGCCGGCCCGGCCGAAAAGAACGTCCGTGAGCCGTCCACATTGTCCGGAAGCCCAACAACCACCCCGGCTGGCGGCACTCAAGCCACCCGGCCGGCCATTGCGGTCAGGATCGACAAGGTCTGCGTCGATGTGAAAGGCACGGCCACGTTCAACCTCGCGGGAGGAATAACCTACTGTCTGGAATCCGAACAGGCCGTATCGCTGGATATGTCGCTCGTCCGGCCCGACGGCAAAACGTCGCCGGCACAGGCGTCAAGCAAGGCCAATACAAAATTTACCGCCACAGCCCAACTCGGCACGGAATACAATCCGCTTGACGACCTGACGAACGGAACGGCCCGGACCTTGCCGGCGTCCGGACCATAAAAGCATCCGCCGCTGGTAATGGGTCAGTTACGGGGTGGGACTCAAACAATGTTTTGCCCTCTTGCGGCGCGGGCGTCTCGCCCGCATTTTTTATCCTTAATGTTGCAGGCAGGATGCCCGCACCACAATCCCCCCGTAACTGACCCATTACCCGCCGTTGCTGTTCTAACCTCCCCTGCGCCCCCAGCGTCCAGAACGGAATCTGGGAGGAGGAGGAGGCGGCGGAGGCAGAGAAGTTGAAGTATTTATCAGGCTCTGATCGTCGGCGGCGGAGCTGATTTTGACCGGCTGGGCCGTGCCGGAAAGCATTCGCAGCTTCAGGCTGCTGAACGTTACCGACGAATCCCACGGGCTTATGGCAAATGCGTGTTCCGCGCGGAGATTGATGCCGTCATGCACTGAAAGAGAAGCTGTCGGCCCCTGCCATTTGATCAGCGGCTTGCCGTTTAACGCAATCTCGATATTCGCGTCTTTCGCGACGACGCGGACCCTGGCCTCAAAGGAGTATTCCTTGTTCAGCTCGAATTTGGCGGTCTTTACGGCAGTCTCATTCTGGTCGCCAAACTTGCCGTTGATTTTACTCAGGGCGCATATCTCGCCTCCCCAGCCGAACAGAATCAGATCGACCACGGACGACCCGGCCGGCAGCACGATATGGGCATCGGCGCCTTTGGTGACGGTGAACGTCCCTTGCAGGACGTAGCTGTCCTGGGTGGCGACCGGAATCGTCAAAGCCCCCGGGCCGCTATCGCTGGTCCCGACGATCTTCTGATCCTTTCTTTCCCACTGTCCGCCTGTTGAATATTTGGTGTCGGCGATCTTGAGCAGGTCGGCCCACTGCTGGCGGGTGTTGACCGAAAGTTTGGCGATGGCGTCGTCGATCTTCTGGATCGTCAGAATCGCCCTGCTTTTCGACAGGTCCTCGCCCTTGTGCAGCTTCAGGAACAGCTCGTAATATTCCCTCGCGTTGCCGAGCATGTTCTCTTTGCTGTTGGATGAGGCTGCCGACTCGGCCAGCTTGTAATACCAGTCGGCCAGTTCGCCGACGGCGGTCTCCTGAAGTTCCTCCGGTTTTTTTGCCGCCAGCGGGACGTAGAGGCTCGTTGCCTCGTCGATGCCCGTTCCCAGAAATTTCTTCGCCTCGGCCGGGTCGTCCAGCTCGATCAGCAGCAGTTTGACGATCTGCTGCCTGGCGGCCGCGTCGGAGGCGCTCGCCTGGAGCTTGGCCTTCAACTGCGAAACCTGCCTCTCCAACTGGAGCCGCAGAGTCAGTTCGGCGACCAAACCGTCGGCATCTTCCTTTGAAGGCGATTTGATGGTTGCCGCAAGCGACGCGGCGGCTTTGGCGTCGTCCAGCGCGCCCTGGCAGTCATTGGCCCGAAGCTTCGCCTCGCTCGCGTCGATCATCAGGCAGATCGCTTCCTCGCCGAACCGCTGTTTGTCTTCCGGCGTGCGGGCCTGTTTGTATCTCAACATGTAGGCGTCCGCGATCTTCCGCATGCAGAGGGCCTTCGAGTCGGGCGCCTTGTCCATCAGAAACTTCATGGCGTCGATGGCGATCTGGTAACCCGAAGGGTCTTTGAGGCCCAGGTCGTAAGCCTTGTTGCATATTATGGCCAGAAGTTCCAGTTGGCTGGTTACGTCTTTGGCGGCCTTGAGAAGTTTGTCGGCCAACTGGACATCGTCCTTGGGATCGGCCGAGCCCACAGCCTTCCTGATCTCCGCGCCGAAAAGGTCGCTGAAGGCCTTGACGGCCTCGGACGGCGCCGATGCGGCCGGCTGCGGCCCATTGGACCAAATGGGCGATTGCCAACCAAGGATAATTGACAGAGATATTGCCGCTATAGTCAGTTTATTCATTTCACATTCTCCCGGCGCGCAATCCACGCGCCTGTCCTTCGTATTTGAGTATATACGCACGTGTTGCATCGCAATTACAGAAAAAATGAAAAAGATATTCCGGCCCGGCCCCCTTCGGGATTTTGCAAATGCACGGAAATAGCAGCCTGTTGAGAAAGTGGCACGGGCATCTTGCCCGTGTGTTCCACGGCCGTCCCGGCCGTGGTTTATGTTATTTTTTCGGGCATTCCAGGGGCGAGACGCCCCTGGGACGCACGGACGAGACGTCCGTGCCACGAAAGATAGGCCTTTTTCAACGGGCTGATAGGCACGGATTTGCAGGACCTCATGCTCTGGCTCCTTGCGTCTGCCGGGACAGGTTCGCAATCCGGCGGAACGTCATACCTTCAATGCCACGGGAATGCGTGTGAACCCGTGCCGCGGCAAGTGCGATCAGCCTTTGTCCTCGAGTTCGTGCACTCGCTCGTCGAGGATGTCGCGCAGACTGATCATGCCTACAAGCGAGCCGTCCTCGATCACAGGCAGATGGCGTATCTGCCTGCGATTCATTATGTCGCGGACATGCTGGACGCTGTCGGCCAGCCGGCAGCTCTGGACAATGCCGGTCATCACCTCGGCAAGAACCGTCGTGGAGGGATTTTTGCCCGCCCCGACCACCCGCTTGAGCAGGTCGCGCTCGGTGAAAATGCCGTATAGCTGGTTTCCCTGTTTGACCATGAGGCATCCGACGTCAGCCTGGGCCATCAGCCTGGCCGCCTCGTCCACCGTGGTCGAAGGCGGGGCGGTTATGACATCCGGACCCTTGCGATTGAGTATCTTTTCCACTGTGGACATAGCTCATCTCCTCTATCCTAATAATAGGCGCGGCAAGCCGACCGTCAAACGTGCAGAAAATAAAGCCTTATTATCTTTCGTAAAGAGACTTTCCCGTCGCGTCGATGGCGACGACGGCGGGGAAGTTTTCAAGTTCCATCCTGGCCAGGGCTTCGGGCCCCAGGTCGTCATATGCGACGACCTGATAGCTTCTGATTTTCGTGGCCAGCAGTGCCCCCGCCCCGCCGGTGGCGGCGAAATAGACGGCCCCGAATTTTTTCATGGTCTCGACGACCTGCGGCGACCTTGGTCCCTTGCCGATCATCCCTCGCAGGCCCAGTTCGATCAGCCGGGGCGCGTACGGGTCCATCCTTGCGCTGGTGGTCGGCCCGGCCGATCCGACGGCCCTGCCGGGCGTCGGCGGGGTCGGCCCGACGTAATAGATCACCGCGCCGCATATGTCAAATGGCAGCGGCCTGCCGGAGTCGAGGGTCTGCATCAGCCGCCTGTGCGCGGCATCGCGGGCGGCCCAGACGGTCCCGCTTATCAAAACCCTCTGCCCTGCCGACAGACTTCGCACGGTCTGCCCGTCCAGCGGCACTGAAACCCGAATCCGATCATCGCCCATGGCTTCTTCATATCAGCAGACGGCCCGCTCATCAAGCCCCGGCGTGTCAACTTGCCATGTCTACGCGGAGTGATGATTGACAGCCGGCTCGGTCTGCAATAGTCTCATTGCGGGCTTTTTTAATTCCGCCCCGGATGCCAGCGGCACTTTTTTAACGGACAGACAGACCTGGGCGGGCCGCTGAAGTCATTCAAATAACGCCGGCCCGCGCGGGCCGCAAAGGAGAACCAAAATGATTAAAGCGAAGATCGCATTCGTCGTTTACGGAGTTCACAAGGACGGATTGAAGGACCCGATGGGCAAGCCCTTCATCGACAGTTCGATTGTGGCGGCCTCGAAGAAGGCGCTCCGTCAGGCCGGGCTGAACCTGGTGGAATATCCGGTGGTCCTGGCGACCAAGGCCGAGGCCCGCCAATGCCTGGCGAGGTTCAAAAACGATCCGGCCATCGACGCCGTCGTGCTGTTCTCCGGCACGTGGGTCTGGGCCTCGCACCTGGTCGGTGCGGTGCGGGATTTCGCCTGCTCGAACAAGGGCGTCGTCCTGTGGACGCACCCGGGCAGCCAGGGGTGGCGGCCGGTGGGCGGACTGGTGATGCACGGGGCGCTCAAAGAAATCGGCCTCCAGCACAGGTTCGTCTACGGCGGCAGCGGCGATGACGCCGATGTCTCGCGGATCGTTTCGTACTGTCAGGCTGCCGCCATGCGCTGCCGCCTGAACAGGTCCACCGCCGGGGCCTTCGGCGGGCGCGGCATGGGTCAGACGTGCGGAGCGGCCGACCCGTCGCAGTGGATGAAGGTCTTCGGCGTGGACATCGACAGCCGGGACGCCGCCGAGGTCATTCGCACCGCCGAGGCGATCAGCGCCAGGGAACTGGCCAATTGCCGCGTCAGACTGGCAAAATACTTCGCGGAGGCGATCCCCGCCGGCGATGCCGCGGACCGATCCATCCGCCTGTATCTGGCCCTGAAGAAGCTGGTGGCCCGACACGGGTTTGACTTCTACACCATCCAGTCGTTCCCCGGCCTGGGCGACGACTACAGCGCGACCTGTTTTGCCCAGAGCATGATGCTCGAGGACGGCGTCGGGACCAGCACGCTGGGCGATTTCAACACGCTTATGACCGTCAAACTGCTGACGGACCTCAGCTCCGACCGCGTCTATTACGGCGATCTCCAGCACATCGACAAGTCCAACGGCGAGATCAAGATCATCGGCGACGGGGCCTGCCCGCCGTCGCTGGCGGGCAAACTGGGACCGGCCGGCTTCGCCGAGCATGGCATTCCCACCGAAGGCCTGGCCGGAGGCATCTCCGTCAAGCTGGTCTGCAAGGTCGGCCAGGGCGTGCTGGCCCGCCTGGGACGCAACGACGGCCAATTCGAGATGGTCATAACCCGCTGCTCAATCTTCGAGCCGCCTGCCTCCACGCTTAAAAAACGCCAGGACGAGTGCGGCATTCCCTTCTGGCCCCATGGCTTCGTTACCGCCCATTGCGACATGAATGCCCTGCTGGAGGCTTGGAACAATGAATACGCCTGCCTCGGCTATGGCAAACACCTGTATGACACGCTGACGGCGTTCTGCGAGCAGACCGGCATCCGGGCCATCGCACTGTAAAGGAGTCGCCGGACATGATGGGCAATTTGGTTCGCGGCTGGTCTGCCACACATCGAAAGGCACCGGCAATACTTGGCGCAGGCCAGGTCCGCAGGTAGAGTGAAAAGTTGCATGAAATGCTATCTGGGCATAGACGTCGGCACCAGCGCCTGCAAGGCGGTCGCCTTCGACGAATCAGGCAGGCCGGTCGCGGAGGCGTCGCGCGAATACTCTGTCGTCTTGCCGCAACCAGGCTGGGCGGAACTGGATAGCTGCAACGTCCTCGATAAATGCCTCGAAGTCATATCCGACTGCGCCCGCCGGTGTCCCGAAAGCATCGTGGGGCTGGCCGTCTCCAGCCAGGGCGAGGCTTTCACGCCGGTGGATTCCGACGGCAGGCCTCTGGGGCCGGCGATGGTCTCGTCCGACAACCGCGCCCAGGCCTATGCTACCGACTGGCCGCGGCGGTTCGGGCTGGAAAAGCTCTACCGGATAACCGGCCACACGCCGGCGCCGCTGTTCACGCTGTTCAAGCTGCTCTGGCTGAGGGACCATCAGCCGCAGCTTTGGCGAACCGCCAGAAAGTTCCTGTGCTTTGAAGACCTGCTTCACGCCCGGCTTGGCGTAGAGCCGGCAATGTCCTGGCCTCTGGCCGGCCGGACCATGATGTTCGACGTCCGCCTGCACGAGTGGAGCGCAGAAATTCTCGCGGCCGCCGGCCTTGACCCCAGCCGCCTGGCCCGGACTATCAGGCCCGGCAGCGTCGTCGGGACCATCCGGCCTGATATCGCCGCCCAACTGAGCCTGGCCGCGGGGACCGTGGTCGTGTCGGCCGGACACGATCAGCCGTGCGGCGCACTTGGGGCCGGGGTCTGCCGGGACGGCGCGGCCGTCTACGCCACCGGCACGGTCGAGTGCATCACGCCGGCCTTCTCAAGGCCCGTCTTCTCCGACGACCTGCGCCGCAACAATCTTGCCACCTACGACCACGCGGTCGATGGCATGTATGTAACGGTGGCTTACAGCCTGACAGGCGGCAACATCCTCCGCTGGTTTCGCGACCAGTTCGGCCGGCCGGAAATTGAGGAAGCCCGCCGGACCGGACGCAGCGTCTACGAACTCATCCTGAACGACCTGGACGACCAACCTTGCCGGCCGATGGTCCTGCCGTATTTCACGCCGACCGGCACGCCGTATTTCGATTCCGGCGTTACAGGCGCGATCCTGGGCCTGCGGATGGCGACCAGCAGGGGCGAGATTCTCCGCGCCCTGCTGGAAGGCGTGGCGATGGAAATGCGGCTGAACATGGATATCCTCCACCAATCCGGCTGCGACGTGCGGGAATTCCGCGCGATAGGAGGCGGGGCGAGGTCCGACGCGTGGAACCAGTTGAAGGCCGACGTGATCGGCAAACCGCTGGCGGTCGTGAACGTTACCGAGTCCGGCTGCCTGGGCGCGGCGATGCTCGTCCGCCGCGCGCTGGAAGGCGACGATCTTTCGCAACTGGCCGGACGGTGGGTGTCGGTCCGCAGCCGTTATAACCCCCGGCCGCAGTTTGTGGATTGGTATAACTCGCGATTTGAATTGTACAGGCGCCTTTACCCCCAGCTTCGGGAACTTCTTTCCAGCCCGCAGCTTGCCCGGCGGCCTGAAAAAACTGCTTGATCATTTTCAAACAGACAACAACACACTGACCTCATCTTCGCGAGCACGCGCCGCGCAGGTCAGATGGCGCCAAACCTGCGGCCTCTTGTCAATCTTCTGCTCTTTCGCCGCCGGGGGCCATTTTGACAAGTCGCGGGTCGAACCGCGCTATCGTTTCGACCAGGTCGGCCTGCGCCGCCATCACCGTTTCGATATCCTTGTAGGCCATCGGAACCTCGTCCAGTCCGGCCGACAGAAGCTCGACGTTGTGCTCGGCGAGAAATTTTCGGGCGTCGCTCCAGGCGAATCGTTCCTTTGCGGCCTTGCGGCTCATTTTTCTGCCTGCGCCGTGGCTGGCGGAGTTGAGCGATTCGGCCTTGCCGCGCCCGCGAATGACGTAACCGGGCGTGCCCATCGAGCCGGGTATGATGCCGATTGCACCTGTCCCGGCCGGCGTTGCGCCCTTGCGATGCACGATCACCTCGCGCCCGGCGTGAGTCTCGCGCCAGGCGAAGTTGTGATGGTTCTCGATATCCAGCAGGACGGCGGCACCGAGATTTTTCGCTATGCCGCGATGGATCAGTTCGTGGTTCGCCGCAGCGTAGCGGCCCATGAGCTGCATGGCGGACCAGTATTCCTGCCCCTCGGCACTGTCGAGGCCAAGCCAGGCCAGATGGCCCAGTTCGCGGGGCAGTTCCGGATGGCGGTTCATCGCCAGGCGGCTGTAGTGATCGGCCACGCCGGCCCCCGTGCCCCGGCTGCCGGAGTGCGAAAGCAGCGCCAGATACACGCCGGCCTTGAGGCCCAGGTCGTCGTGGTCCAGCGTCAGCGTGCCGAACTCGACAAAGTGGTTGCCGCTGCCGCTGGTGCCAAGCTGCGCGGCGGCCTTGTCCTTCAGGCCGGCCGTTGCCGGCGTTACCGACCAGTCCTCGTCCATCACGGCGTGCTGCCTCTTGCCCCTATTTTCCGACCCGACTCCGAAAAACGTCTCGCGCTCAATCGCCTTTGCCAGCCGGTCGCGCTGGCCGGCCAGCGCCGAGACCGGCAAGTCCAGCACGGTGAGCTTCATGCGGCATGCGATGTCCACGCCGACGGCGTAGGGTATGACCGCGTTATCGACGGCCAGCACCCCGCCTATCGGCAGGCCGTAGCCCTGGTGCGCGTCGGGCATTAGTGCGCCGGCTACCGCCACGGGCAGGCTGCACGCGTTGCGCATCTGCTGCACCGCGGTCTCCTCGAACCCCTCGCCCCACTGCCGCCATGGCGCGGGCTGCTCGCGCGGCTGATATTGCGACCGCGCCTGTCCGGCCGCCGCGACCGCCTCGGCCAGCGGGCCGAAAATCCTGTCGCCGGCGTAATCGGCCGGCCGGGCCAGCAGCGACGCCACGGCCGAGCGAATCGCCTCTTTATCCATGCCGACCCTCGCGGCTGCGGCCGCACATTCGATCGCCGCCTTCATCGCAAGGCCTCTCGGCACGCCCATGTTGGCCAGTTCACGCGGTTTCACGGTTTTATACCTTCAGCTCGTCCAGTTTGCCGCCGATGAGCGCCAGGGTCGCCTCGATCAACTCCTCGCCGAACGCGGCGGATGAATCACGGGGGTCTTCGCCGCCGACGCCCTGCGGCTTTTGGCTGCGGTCGGCCGGCAACTGCGAAAGATCGACAAGCCGCGGCGCTACCGCCATCATGATAGAAGTCTCGTTGCGGGCGGCGTGATCCATCTGCGTCCGCCACTTTCCGGCAAAATCGCGTGTCGCCGACAGCAGGCGCAGGCCGAACTGCTTTTCCCACGCATCGGCCATCTCGCCCCACGCCAGTCGCGACGGCCCATGCCCGTCCGCCACGATGCACCTGAACCCGGCCCGCCTGGCCTGGGCCAAAATCGCCTCGACCAGCATGAGGAACAAACCCTTCGGGGTCCAGTAACAGCTTCCGGGCAACTGGCCGTTCGGCGTGGTGTTCTGGGATGTGTCCATCCCGATCAGATCGGTCCCGTCGGCCTGCCGCGCGATGCGGTCAGGCCCCAGCCAGACCGGCGGCAGGACGATCCCGCCGAACCTCGCCGCCGCCCGCCGGAACAGCCCGCGGGCCTGGATGAAGTCGGCCCCCAGGGCGTTATGAACGCCGTGCCATTCCAGCGTGCCCAGCGGCAGATATCCCACCGGCCGCTGCTTCAGACGGGCCTGAAACTCGTGGGGAAGCAGTTCCTCGTAATCGACTTTTTCCGTCATGCGATGTCCTCTCAACGGTTGGCCTGTTCAAATCGGATACCGGCGGCGCTTCCGCCCGTTTCCATTCTGCCGCCGGCCCGCGGTTTTGCAAGGATGTTTCCAGGCGGGGCGATATAATATTCAACCGTTGCTGATACACAATAGTCGGAGCTTCAGGAAAGACGGATACATGGGAAAGATTTTCGATATTCGGAAGTACGGCGCGAGTGCGGACGGCAAGACAATATGCACGGCGGCAATCCAGCGGGCGATAGACGCCTGCCACGAGGCGGGCGGCGGACGGGTCCTCTGCGAGTCGGGAACCTTTCTGACCGGAACCCTCGTCCTCAAAAGCAACGTCGAATTGGACGTCGCGGCCGGCTGCCGGATCGTCGGAAGCACCAGCCTGGACGACTACTCGGACTTTTCAGCCGTCGGATTCAGGACGCAGAACGCACCGGAAGGCAACGTCAAAAGCCTTATCCGCGCCGCCGGCGCCCGCAACATCGCCATAACCGGCGACGGCGAGATCAACGGGTCCGGGCCGGCGTTCTACGACACAAGCGATTCCACGCTCTGGGGGCGGTTTTATCACAAGCCCCAATACCAGCGCCCGCTGATGATTATGCTCTACGATTGCGACAACGTCCGGTTCGAGGGCACGTCGTTCATCGACTCGCCCTGCTGGACGTTCTGGCTGATGAAGTGCCGGCGGGTCAATATCCACCGCGTGCGGGTCGCCGGCGACCAGAAGATGATAAACAACGACGGCATCGACATCGACTCCTGCCGCGACGTGGCGGTCAGCGACAGCGTCTTCAAAACCGGCGACGACTGCCTGATCCTCCGCTCGATCCGGAACATGTTCGACGAACCCGCCGCGTGCGAGAACGTTACCGTCTCCAACTGCACGCTCGACAGTTGGTGCCAGGGCGTCCGCGTCGGCTGCCCCGGCGACGGAGAAATACGCAACTGCACCTTCAGCAATCTGGTCATCAACAGCCAGAACAACGGAATATTGTTCGACAACCCCCGGCGCTACGTCCCGCCCGACGGCCTGACGACCGCGGATGTGCACGACATCCTGTTCTCCAACGTCGTCGTCAACTGCGCCAACATGCCGATAGGAATGATCGTCGAGGATGGCATCGCCCTGAAGCGGCTGTCCGACATCGCCTTCTCCAATTTCAGAATACGCAGCGGCGGGCCTTGCGTGGTGCAGGGCAGTCCCGAGACCATCATCCAAAATGTGAGCTTTGACAATATTTCGATCGAGACGTCCGGCCAGGACGCCGTCGTCTGCCGCCACTGCCGCGACATGAAAAAGAATAATGTGGAACTTTCAAACCAGCCCGGGGCGGTATGATTATCGTAACATGGGTTCTCACCCCAAAAACGTGGTGAATAAGATGGCGGTTTTGCCGGCTCCGCAAGGATCTCCGAACCTGGTGCAGCCATTCCCCGACCTTAGCTTCCGGCTTCGTCTCTTCTTCGCCAACTTGTCTGACGAAGCCTTGGCGAAGTCGGAAGTTACGAAGGGATGCGCCGGACAAGCTGGCTGGCGGCATGGCCGGTTTCGCGCCGAAAGGTATGGAACGGGCGCCACTGCTCACATCTGCTTGTCTTGGCGCAGCGTCAGGCTTCGCTTTGCTACGCCCTGACGAGTCAGCGAAGCCGGATTGCGAGCATGTTCTTTTTTCCTGTCGGATCGGAATGAATGAGTCGGGTTAATGGCCGTCGTGGAATAATCAAACGAGGGCAAGATGCCCATGCTACTTTTTCAACGGGCTGAGCGGCGATTTTGTTTACGGATTCACTTCTTCCGCCAGATCGGCCAAGTCTCCCGCCAGTTGCCTGTGTGCGCCGGGTCCGAAGATGGTGGACAATCCCTCGTAGCCGCCCTCGTCGATCATCCGGGCGGTGGGGACATAACCGTAGCAGCCGCCCGTCAGGCTGACAGTGGAGAAACTCCTTTGCGGGCAAAGCGAATTCAGCACGATATCGGTGGCCATGGGAAGTTCCGAGTGGGCGAAAACGATCGTGTGGCCATTCAACGCCAGCGCCGCCAACGGCGCTTCAATCTGATCGGTCCCGGCGGTCTCGTTGAGATGGCAGCCCATGAGCGAGAACGTCTCGTCGCTGATCCACTGCGCCTGGCAGAGCCGATTGGCCAGGGGCCGGATTTCATAAAGGTCGGCCCCGCGCGCGTGAAGCGTCTGCCACTGGGCAAGAAATTGCTTCTGTCTGGTCCGCGCCTCGGCCGCGGATTGCGGGCGGCAGGGGTCCAGCGGGAGCCGGCAGTCTCTGGCGGCAAAACGGACGCTCTCCAGCGGGCTTGCGGCCGATGATTCCAGTCCCCGCACGGCCGTGCTGGCGATCTCCGACGCGATGCGGGCCATTTCCGACAACATCTGCCCGTCATCCGCCGCCGCCAGGCGGTCGGTTGGCCCCAGATTAGCCGCCCCAAGATTGCCGCGTTTGGGGTCCAGCACATACTCAGCGTGTTCGGCCGGCACCAGGTCGGCCCCCGTGCCCTGCAAAAACAGGCACTCACCGCCCAGCAGCCGCTGCATCTCCTGCCGCACGACGGCGGGATAGTCCGGATCCCAAAGCCTGTCCTTGCATCCGCCGGCCAGGTGCGGATGAGCGCAGAATCGGACGAGGCTCCCGATGGTCCGGCCAACCGCATCCTCGAAACGTACCGCCTGCACCGTGTCGTCCACGGACGAGTCGAACCAGAGGGGTTTATCCTGGGTCTGATAGACGGCCGGGCGGCCCAGCCAGCGAAGGCGCATTTCATTGGCCGCCGCAGAGGCGTCAGGCCTGTCGTCGCCGGGGCGGAACTGATAGCCGTACCAGAAGGTCTGAAACCCCAGGCCGTCGCCGGCCTGCCCGCGCCGGTATATATTGAGGCGGGAGGCCGCCTTGGCCTTCGCCACGGCGATCTTCGCGGGCACGGCGCCTTCGACAGCCCGGCCGGCGCAGCGAGCCAGTATCTCCGGAAGCCGGGCCGCCGCCTGCGTGAATTCGCAAAGCACCGGCGCGGTGTGCGTGTGGGTCGTGTGAATCAGGACCTGCCGCGGCGGAATTTTCAGCAGACTTGCGACCTGCCCCTGCAATTGCCGGCAATAACTTACGGGCACTTCCATCAGGTCCAGGGCCAGCAGAACGACCGGCTGCGGCGAGCAGAGATACAGACACGCCGCCTCCAGAGGACGACGCATGCCGACGTTATCCGGCGCGCAAAATGAAATGTCCTCGACGGCAAAGCCGGCCTTAATCATGGAATCCCTTTCTCAAAGGCTGGTGGCACAGGTCCGGGGTCTTCCAGATGCTGCGCCACCTGTCCTACTCGCAGCGTGCTGGCAAAGCGGATGGCAGTGCGTTTTTGATCCGGGCATTGGATAGTGCATCCTCAATTTATCGCCGTATTTTTCGTCCGATCTTCCTTGCATGCTCGTCATCCTGTCATGATTATCGCCTTGGCCGATGTCAGACCTGGCGATTTAGCCGTCAACTCGATCCTGCCGGAGCGACTGGCGGATCTGATGACCACCTGGCAGCGGCCGCAGTACGCCTTGCGGCTCTTGGCCTGGAACGGTTCCACGCTGGCCTGGTTGCCGTTTCCGACCCCGACGATCTCGCCGGGCCCCTTGACGGAAAAGACGATCTCATTGTCGGCTTTGGGGTGCAGCGTGCCTTTGCGGTCCAGCACCTCAACGGTTACGAACGAGAGGTCATAGCCGTCGGCCTTGATGCTCTTGCGGTCCGGCGTAAGCCGGATTTTGGCCTGATCGCCGGCCGTACGCAGTGTCTGAACGGCCACCGGCCTGCCGCCGATGTAACCAACGGCCTCCAGCGTGCCCGGTTCAAACAGAACATTCCATGTGGCCAGGTAGCGCGTAGCGCGGGACGTTGTGTTCCGGCCGATGGTCCGGCCGTTCAGCCGCAGTTCCACTTCTTCGCAGGCGGAGTAGACATCGACCTGATATTCGTCGCTGCCGTAAGCCATCCACCATTCTCTCTTGCCTTCCGGCCAGGTCCAGCTTGACTTGGTCGCGGGCCAACCCCAGGGACTGAGCCTGAAGGCCTCGCCGTTGTCCGGTTTCTGGCGCACGGCGATGTACAGCCGCGTGCCGTTGTCCCATAGGATGTCGCGATAGTAGGACCGGGTCTTTTTGAATCCGCAGATATCCAGCTCGCCGCAGCATGCCGTGTTGACCGGATATTTGCTGTAGGCGTCCCTGGCATGGCCGATGCCGGACTCGCCGATGTAGTCCATGCCGGTCCAGATGAACTCGCCGATGATGTGCCTGTTGTCGATCGCGTCGGTCCAGGTCTTGAAGGCGTTGAGCGGAAAAGTCTCGGACCCAAAGATGCGGCGCTTGGGGTATTCACGATGATCTTTGGCGTAAAGGTCGTTGCGGTAATTGTAGCCGCAGACGTCGAGGGCCGCCCACAACTGCGGCGTCCACGGTCCGGGATGCGCGCCGTAGCCGACGGGACGCGTGGGGTCGAGCTTGCGGATGAACCGGGCCATCCGGCCGGCGATGCGGGCGCCCTTGAGTTTGCCCTGCTCCGGCACTTCGTTGCCGATGCTCCACAGCACAACGGACGGATGGTTGCGGTCGCGTCTGACCATGCTCGTCAGGTCGTCGCGCCAGCATTTCTTGAAATAATCCTTGTAGCCGTGCTTGAGTTTGCCCTTTTCCCATTCGTCGAAGGCTTCGTCCACGACGACGACGCCCAGGCGGTCGCAGGCGTCGAGAAACTCCGGCGACGGCGGGTTGTGGCTGGTGCGGATGGCGTTTGCGCCGATCGATTTCATCAGTTCGACCCGCCGTTCCTCGGCCCGGTCATAGACCACGCTACCCAGGCAGCCGTTGTCGTGGTGCAGGTTCACGCCCTTGAGCTTCAGGCCCCTGCCGTTGAGAATAAAGCCCTGCTTCGGATCGAAGCGGCAGGTGCGGATGCCGAAGCAGGCGGCCAGATCGTCGACGACCTTGCCGCCCACCTTGACGAGTGTTACAGCCTGATAGAGCGTCGGCGAATCGACATCCCACAGCGACGGCTTCTTCACCGTCATCTGCTGGACGAACTTGCCCGCCGCGCCGGTGCGGATTTTCTTCGCGCTCTCGATAACTGCGACGGTCTTTCGGCCGGGGCCGATGATCCGGGTCTCGAGCAGGACGTTGGCGTCGGAAGCGCCGCCGTTGGCGACCTCGGTCTCAATCCGGACGGCCGCAGACGACTTCGTCGCCTTGACCGTCGATATCGCGGTTCCCCAGGGCGCGATGTGGATTTTATCGGTGATCGTCAGCCAGACGTGGCGGTAGATGCCCGATCCGGAGTACCACCGGGTGTTCGGCCGCTTCGAGTTGTCGACGTGCACCGCCAATACGTTCTTTTTCTTCCCGAACGCCAGGTACGGCGTGAGATCAAAGTGGAAGCTGGTGTAGCCATATGCGTGGCCGCCGAGTTTGTGCCCGTTGATCCAGACTGTGGAGTTCATGTATACGCCGTCAAACTCGATCACGACGCGTTTGCCTTTATGCTCGGCCGGAAGTGTGAAGGTTTTGCGATACCAGCCGTGCCCGCCGGGCAGATAGCCGCCGCCGTTCCCGCTGGGGTCTTTCTCGTCGAAAGGCCCCTCGATGCTCCAGTCGTGCGGCAGGTTGAGCATCCGCCATTTCGAGTCGTTAAAACCGATCTTGCTCGCGCCCTTTGAATTGCCCTTTAAAAAACGCCAGTTCCGCTCAAATCTGTCCCTGATTCGTATTCCAACTGCCATTATCATCTCCTTGCGTTACAGTTGACTGTAACTCATGTCTCGCCAAGTTAAATCCGGACAACAATTCACGGCTGCCTTTTCATCCCGCACATTATAACGCACTCTCCACTCGCTCCGCCAGAAGCGAAAGATTTGTAGCCCGCCGTATAAATGCTTGTCTTTACCCACATTTTAGCGGTCTTTCAGACATCAATACAAACGTGCCGCCTTTCCGGCAATCAGAACATTCCTGGGCAGTACCTGTCAAAATGGCCCCTGGAGGGGGCAAAGGTTGTAGCACGACAGCGCTACTTTGATCGTAAGTCCTTATTCTTCCGTTCAAACTTGACAGACGACTATTTGAGTTTCCTAACATTCTCGTGTGTTTCAACCCAAAGTAGTGCTGTCGTGCTACACCCCGTCGCACCTTTCGGTGCTGATTCGCCAGTCTTTTGAAAATGGCACGATTATGATTCACGGTTAAATTCTTTCGGCAAAAATGTGGGTAAAGACAAGGGCTTACGCCTACGGCTACTGTCTGCCGGCTCTTTGAGCCTCTACACGGGTCGCATTGGACAGGTAAGAAATCGCCGCCTTGTTTAAATTTCGGGCAACGACTCTGACATCGGTTTGAAAATCGGCCCCTCACCGCAAAATAATTGTCGCGTTGTTTTTGCCCGGCCAGCGCAGATAATTGTCCGCGCATGAACCGTCACAGGTGGGATATTTCGCCGGCCGAGGCGATTGCATTGCAGAAGGAATTGGCCGGACAGGTGATTGTGCGGCCGCTGGCCGGACCGGTGCGGACGGTCGCCGGGGCTGACTGCGGGCTGTGCGCCGGCGGGACGAAAATCCGCGCTGCGGCCGTGTTATGCGACGCCGAATCGATGGTCGTTCTGGCGACGGCGAAGGTCGAGATGCCCTGCCGATTCCCCTACGTGCCGGGCCTTTTGAGTTTTCGCGAGGCCCCGGCCGTGATCGCGGCGGTCGAAAAGCTGCCCGCCCGGCCGGACCTGCTTATGTGCGACGCACAGGGCCTGGCCCATCCGCGCGGCTTCGGCCTGGCCAGCCACGTCGGGTGGTGGCTGAACCTGCCGACCATCGGGGCCGCCAAGAGCCGACTGTGCGGCCTGCACGGATCGCTCGGCAGGCGAAAGGGCGACCGGGCCGATCTTATGCTCGATGATAAATGCATCGGGGCGGTCCTGAGGACCAGAGACAACGTCAAGCCGATGTTCATATCCGCCGGCCATCTCGTCAGCCTCGACGATGCAATCGAATGGACGCTCAAATGCTGCCGCGGCGTCCGAATGCCCCAGCCCACACGCATCGCCGACAAAATCGTCAAGGAACCTTGAGGTTTCAACACAAAGACAAATATTTTGACAGGTTGATTGAATGCAGACGCTTTATTTCGCCCCTTCAGGGCTTGACGGTTTTATTTTGCCGATTGTCCCAGGGCGTTGCCCTGGGCTGTCATATTTTGCCCTTTCAGGGCTTGAAATCGGCAGACTCCAAAATGTTAATCATCGATTTCAAATGTCGACAAAATGTCAGCCCCCAAGGGCGCAATATGAAAGCCTGGGGCAACGCCCCAGGAAAAACCGCAGACCCTTAAAAGCAAGCCCTGAAGGGGCGAAATAATCTTCTCCCTGAGTTGCCGAAATCTGCGCCCGGTAAACTTACCGGGCAATTTTTTGACTGGCATCAATCATCTAATCATCAAGTTTGAGGGTTTTGATCATCTCGGGCATTGCCGCCTTGGCTTTTTCCATCTCCGCCCTGTAATCAAACTGCGGCTTCATTTCGCCCGTTACAACGGCCTGAAAAAGACTTTTGGTCCCGAACAACGCTTCACACATGTTTTCGTTGAGCGGGGTCGCGAAAGGGGTTCGTCCTTCTTTGAGCATTTTCGACATTTCCTTGTCATCGGCGATCAGCTTGTCCAGAATATCCATATACTTTTTTCCATCAAAGTCCCACTTTACGGACCCATCGGCATTTTTTGTGAATCCCACAATCCTGGAGATATTTCCCGGCAATTTGAAGACCATCTGGTGCTTCACGGTGCCCATAGAAGCAATATCTTATCGCGTATTCCGTTTTTATACTCCTCGCGAATATCTTTTATTGTCGCGTCCATCTGTTCTTGAGCCAATTCTGCCGGCCTGGTTTGAATATCATGTTTATTGGCCTTTGAAACTATTTGCAGGACCATTTCGGCCTTATCATTTTTTTCCCAGGTTGGAGTTGTCAGGCCGATATGAGAGACAGAAAGAAGAAAATCTTTCGAGTATGCCGTACCCTTTATGTGCGCTTTTTTATCTTTTGTAATTTCCAGGGACAAGTCCGTCCAGGCGTCTATGGCGTTGCTTTTGAGCATGCTTCTTGCATAAATTTTCACCCATGCATAAGGATCGTTTTTTCCGGATTCATCGGCGTTTTGATCCGTCGGGGTTTTCGGCAGGGGCATTTTAAAATCATATTCAACCTTACACGAGCCGTCCGGATTCACGGTAAAAATATCAATTATCTCTGTAAATCTGGAAAGTTCTGTTTTTTTGGTTTCACCGGCTTTTTGTGTCGCCGGGGTTTCCGGGGCGGCGAATAAGCCATTCACGTCCGGAAGACAAAGCGACAACAACAGCATCGTGAGCAACAATGTCCAAAGTTTCATTTTCAGTTCTCCCTGTTCTGTAGAAAAAGCGCGCCGATTCGCCTGTGCCGTGTAACAGGCCCCCGCTTCAGCGGGGGTTCGGCGATGGCGCAGTTTTTTGTTGTTTTGTGATGCGTCATTATGTCCGTTCAGGATTTTTGAATAATCTCTCATCGCCTTTGCGAAAAAACATTGCGGTCTGACAAATCGGGCTGAACAACAGCTTTTCATCGGGAAGACTCTGAAAACTTTTTATATACGCCTTTTCAAAAGAATTTGCCAGATTATTTGCTTTCGGAGGTTGTGTAAGCATAGCAGGCCAGCAGTCCGGCGATGGCCAGCAGGCACGTGCCGATGAAATTTATCCAGTTTGTTTCCCACAGCATGGTGATCGGCCCGGCGCACGTCCACAGCAGCGACAGCCACGTGAGGGCGATCAGGACCGGGCCGGCATCCGTGCTCGTCTGGCGGGACAGGGCGACGCTGATAAAGAGGAACTGAATTAAACCCAGGGTAACAATCGCGTCTATTCTGTTATTTCCTATCAGGGCAAATCCCAGCGAGGACTGCGTAAACATCGCCAGATAGGCCAGGTAGTGAAACCCCATCCGGCAGCGTGGCCGCCTGTAGACTGAAACGCCCGCTCCGGCCGGTTCGCCGGCAGTGGCGGCCGCGATGTCCTCATCCGTCAGCACGCCCTGGACCGTCTCGATTCCGGGCCGCAGCGCCCGGATCATCTTGCGGAATCCGGCGATCCTGCCCACCGCCGGCAGCGACGCGGTGGTAACAGCCGTCCAGACGTAGCACGAGCAGGTCGGCCCGGGCAGGATGTTCAGGAAGAAAACAGCCAGGAACAGCCCGGCAACCGCCAAAATCCAATAATTTTCCATGTCCACTCCGACCAGCCCCATGACTATCACGACGAACATCAGGAAGAGATTGAACGCCATCCAGCCGGGCAGCCTGCGGGCGACCACCGCGCGGATGTCCTTGAGATTGAACCGCCGCCGCTCCTGCGTGAACCAGTTATCCGTTATGCTGATGAGTTCCCTGTCGTTCACGAGCAGCCTGGCCCTTCCGGGCAGGCCCAGCCAGTTGGTTCCGGGCACGCGGACGGCCTGCTGATCGGCCTGGCTTGCGGTGGAATCGGGCGAATCCGGCTCATCCGCCGGCGGGACGGACGCGGCAAGGCCCGGTTCGTCAGATATTGCAGGCCCGGCCGGGGGCGTCTGCCGACTGTCGGCGACTTCCGGTGCTCCGTTATTTTCGGATTCTTCTGCCATTTTCAGTTCTCACACCTTGCCATTGCCCGTTATTTCACGATACGAATGCTGGTATGCCCATTCTGACGACTGAATCAGGCTCGTTTTATTTCGCCCCTTCAGGGCTTTGCGTTTAAATCTCGCCAATTCCCGGGGCGTTGCCCCGGGCTTTCATATCTTGCCCTTTCAGGGCGAAACGACCCGATCGATCTTACATCATATTGTTTACTCTGTCGGCAAACTTGCTCAGCCCCAAAGGGGCGCAATATGACAGCCCAGGGCAACGCCCTGGGAACTGATTCGCCCCGACATTCAAGCCCTGAAGGGGCGAAATAAATATTCTAAAACTGTAATAACAATCCGGTTCGCGGCGGCAAAACGGCCTGTTCAGCTTCGGCACATTGCAGTATTAATGTCATTAAAAAAATCCGCCGATGCCGCCGAACTTGTGTGAAAACAGGTAAACCCATCCGGCCAGAGTCGCCAGGGCGATCAGAATAGCCGCGACATTCCACAGCGGGGTAAGCACCGGATGGCGGACACGGTTCCAGTAGCGGACGGCGAAGTAAATGGCGGCGGGGGCCGTTATCGCCGTCAGCGGCAGCGTGATGAACAGAATTGCCGGCAGGACCGCCAGGCCCAGCGCGATGCGATCGTAAAGCGTCTTCCTGACGGCGTGATCGTCCGCCCCGGCCGGATTGTCAAGCTGGGCCTCGATGCAGGCCGGGCAGACATGCTGGTCCGCCCAGTCCACGTCGCACAGCGTGCAGAGGAACCGCCCGCAGCGGTCGCATGGGACGACCGCCTTTTTCTTCGGGTGAAAAAAGCAGCTCGCCAGGCCGTCCTGGTCCAGTTTCTGTGCGGCCCGCCCCTTGCTCTCTGAGCGGAACAGCGAGCGGAAGACGCAGACCTCCAGCCGGTTGCGGCAGGCCGGGCACCTTACGCCGCCCCCGACGTTGAAGAACCGTGTCGGCAGCCACGACCAGCAGCCGGTGCAGCGGATCATGTTGTCGTGCGCCTGAGCCATCTTATTTCCTGACCACTTTCGTGTCGCAGATTTTATCGTGCAGTCCCAGGCAGTCCTTGTCCCACATTATCATCAGGAATCCGTAGCCCAGCGTCGCGAAACTGACCAGACGGACGAGGCTCCGCATGAATCCCATTCCCAGATCGATCTTCCCGCCGTCGGAGCGGACGATTCTTTGTCCGAACAGCAGCTTGCCCAGGCTCGCGCTGAACATTCCGGTCAGCAGGCTATGATAGATTATCGAGATGACGACGAATTCCGCCAGATGGCTGAATCCGAAGTGTCTATCCATGAATTTACTGAATTGCATGCCGATCGTATTCGACAATATTCCGTCCACTATCAGCACTATGAACAGCACGAGCATGGCATCGATCAGCCACGCCGCCAGTCGGCCGCCGAAATCGACGTTTGATTTGCGTCTTTCCTGCCCGGCCGGGATGTTCGCGATTGCCCCGGCCGCCACCTGGTAGGTTTTGGCGACTCCGGCGGGCAGGTACAGCGAACCTTCCCGCAGCCGCTGGAAAAAGACGCTTTTGCATTCGGCGCAGACGAACAGCCCGTGAAACATGATGATGTCCTCGACGTGGAACGACTTGCCGCACTGCCCGCAGTAGCGGACCTCCAAACCGCCCTGCCGTGGGTCGCCCTCGGCTGGCGCACGCGAATCCTGCCAGGCCTGATACACGCTCAGCGTGGTCCAATCGGCCATTCCAGGCCGCCAGACGAACGAACCGGCCAGAACCCTGCCCGCTCGCACCGCCTCGTCGAACTGCTCGTCCGTCAGCGGGCCGGTTCGCTGCCCATTTTCAAGAAAATACCATTCCATCTGTTTTGTTCGCGCTCATCTGTGTGTCTCTGTCGCCGGAAAAGCTTGGAGTCCCTAACAGCCCGTTGAAAAAGTAGCATGGGCATCTTGCCCATGCTACTTTTTCAACGGGCTGTTAGGGACTCTTAATGAGATTATGCCGGACAGGCCGGCCTGTCAATCGTCGGCAATATTGAGTTTGGGAATAACAGACCGCTGAAAATCGGTTTGCACCTTGTTTCAGCGGCGGTGCCGTTTTTTTGTGCAAAACCAGGGGAGAAAATAATTCCGGAATCGGCGCGAAAAAATCGTAATTCCCATATAATAAATATCTTGTGGAGAATTTGTCTGATAACATTATTCAGAGGCGCGGGCTTTGCATATGAGAGCTTACTGAACATTCTTTGAAAGGAAAAACGACATGGCAAAGATAATGAAGCTGTTGGCAGGAGTGTTTTCACTGGGGCTGGTTGTTTCGTGGGCGGCGGTTTTCGCCCAGGAAAAACCCGCCGAGGCGGCGAAGGCTGCGGCCCTGGACGCGGCTCGTCAGGCCAAGGCCAAAAAGATGATCGACGACGGCGTCAAATATCTGATATCCCAAAAAGAGGAGGACGGCGGCTGGAGCCTGGGCAAGGGCGTGCACAAGCCGGCCATGACAGCGATGGTCCTGAAGGCCCTGCTCGGCCAGCCGGATTACAATAAAGACAACGAGGTGGTCAAGCAGGGCTTCAAGTGTCTGCTTGCGTTCGTCCAGAAGGACGGGGCCGTCTACGACCCCAAGCAGCAGGCCCCTCAGCCGGTATATACGACGTCGATCGCGATAATGGCTCTGGCGGCCAGCAAGGACCCGCAGCACAAGGAGGCCCTCGATAACGCGGTGAAATTTCTCAAGGACGCCCAGGTGAAGGTGGGCGACAAGGCGCCCGACGGCAAGGAAGTCGGCAAGGACGACATACGGGTCGGCGGCGTGGGATACGACAAGAGGGGCACGCCCAACCTTAGCACCATGCACTTCGTGATGGAGGCTTGGGAAGAGGCCGGCCTGAAACCGGACGACCCAAGCGTGCAGGCTGCGCTGCAATTCGTCCTGCGATGCCAGAACGACAGCGAAACGAACAAACTGGCCTTCGCCCAGGAAGGCGGCAACGACAAGGGGTTCGTCTATGCCCCGACGAACTCCATGGCCGGCAAGGATGTCGCCGACAGGGGATTGCGAAGCTACGGCACGATGACCTACATCGGCTTCAAGAGCATGCTCTATGCCGGCGTGGACAAGAAAGACCCGCGGGTTCTGGGCGCCTACGACTGGATCCGCAACTACTGGACGCTTGACGAAAACCCCAATATGCCCGGCAAGCAGTCCAAGGAAGGGCTTTTCTACTTCTACCAGATTTACGGCAAGGCCCTGCGGGTATTCGGACAGGATGAAATTCCGGATATGAAGAACAAGGAAAAGAAGCACAACTGGCGGGCTGAACTGATCGATAAACTGGCGGGCATCGTCAAGCAGGATGGCTCGTGGAGCAATGAGGGCGCCAACCGCTGGGAGGAAGGCAACCCAATGCTGGCCACCTGCTATTCGGTGATGTCCCTTCAGGATGCGTTGAAATAAAAGACATGAAAGGAGATCGCATGCACGGATTTGCAAACTGGAAGTTGGCAGCAGCAGGACTGGCTGTGGCATTCATGGCTTCATGGACCGCGGCAATCGCTCAGACGACCGATATCGATGCTCTGAAAGAACAGAATCGAAAACTCGAGACTCGTTTGAGCAGGGTTGAGAACACGGCCGCGGCAACCAAGCTCACCGAAGGGCAGAAGCAGGAGACCCAAACCCTGGTTGCCGAGATGCTCAAGGCGGCAAAGCAGGAAGTCGCCGGTCCCGATTGGGCCAAGAACCTGAAGTTCTCGGGCGATCTGCGCCTTCGCTATGAGGCCCGCATGTTCAACCGCGGCAACAACAACATCACAGGCAGCAACTTCAACAACAACTGGGGCGGCATTACTTACACCAGCAACGGCACGGGCGCATGGCCCGCCGGCAGCACACCTGCCTTTTACAATTATGCCGATCGCGACACCCGCTACAAGGTTCGGGACCGCAACGTGGTGCGGTTCCGTCTGCGATTCGGCTTCGAGAAGACCTATAAAGATGCCGACCTGGGCGAATTCAAGGTAGAGTTCCGCTTGGCCAGCGGCGCCAGCAATGACCCCACCACCGCAAACCAGACTATGGGCAGCATGAGCGACAACGGCCAGGTTGCCCCGGGTTTTGCCAAGAGGCCGGTCTGGATCGACCTTGCCTATGCGACATACAAGCCAAAGTTCCTGCAAGGCCTTAGCGTTACCGCCGGCAAGATGCGCAATCCGTTCTTCACCAACGACATCTACTGGAGTGGTGACGTGAACCCGGAAGGCATCTGGGCGAAGTACGAGGTTCCGAATCTGATGGACGGCAAACTGGTTCCGTGGTTCGGCACCGGTCTGTTCCTGATCTCCGAGCAAGCTAATCTGTGGTCCGATTCGCTCATGTACGCACACGAGCTTGGGGTATCGTACAAGGTTACGGATGATGTCAAGCTCAGTTTCGCCGCCAGGTACATGGATTATCAGCACTATGATTCGGCCTCCAACAACGCATATCGCGGCAACGCCCCGGGTCCCATTCCTTTCATAGGGACCGGTGCGCCAGGCTACCCCGGCGTCAACGCCGCCGCCGCCCTCAATGCCGGCCTGTCGCCGACCTACGCTTATGGCGACAATGATTTCGGCGTGATCGACCTGATCTTCAAGGCCCAATTCAATGTGCCGATCACCGGCAGCTACAAGCTCCCGATCGAGGCATGGTTCGACTGGGCGCACAACGCCAAGGACAGCTACAATCAGAGCCAGTTCATCGCCTTCAACCAGTTAAGCGGTACCCCGACCGCCTGGGCGCCTTCGTACAACTCGGGCATGAACTCGGTCAGCGTGCCTGGCGTGTATAACCGCAATTACGTCGACGCCAATGACGCCTTTGCCGTCGGCATCAAGGCCGGCCAGAACAAGAAGAAGGGCGACTGGTCCGTCGGCTACACGTTCGCCTACATCGAGGCGAACTCGATGCCCGGCATGTGGACGGAGCCCAGCTTCGGCTATACCAATCGCAAGGGGCACGTGTTGAACGCCTGCTACAACCTGATGGACGACCTGACAATCGGCGGAATTGTTTACATCACCCAGCCGGTCTACAGCCCGGATGTCTCCCAGAACGTGATGGTCGATGGCGCCCAACCGGCGGCGTTTGGAATAGTCCCGGTCTACACCGACTGGTGGGCCGGCGAGGACAAGACGGTGATCGTCCGGGTGGAGATGATCTGGAAGTTCTGACAAGTCCGATCTACCTTGCCGGCTCGGCCTAGCAGCCCGTTGAAAAAGCCTCGTCTTTTGTGGCACGGCCGTCCCGGCCGTGTGTCCCAGGGGCGTCTCGCCCCTGGAAGGCCTGAAAAAACAACAAATACCACGACCGAGACGGTCGTGGAACACACGGGCAAGATGCCCGTGCCACTTTTCAACAGGCTACTGGGCTACAAGTATACCGGCCTTACAGGCCTTGAATTTGGCGGCGATGAATGTGCAAGGAAACAAGAATTGCACGACGTCTGGCGGATGCCTTCGCTTCAACTGTGGTTTTAGTAACTATCGCAAAACACTCTTGATCTGTGGCACAGCCGCCCTCGGCTGTGCGTCTTTTTTGAAGTTTTACACTGCATTCACGCCCGAGGGCGGGCGTGCCATATGTTTTGAGACAGTTACTTAAATACTACAACACCACTTGTTTCGGTATGCAGCTTCGTAACGCAGCCGAAGGGCGTGCAACCTTGGCACGGCGTAGCGGCTTTCTTGCCCGGCGAAGCCTTGGCGGAGCCGAAAGCCGCGAAGTCTGCTCGTTGCACGCGGAATTGTCTTGACTTCATATATTACGAAACGTACAATTAGTACATAAGGTAAGATTGGAGTAAAAAAGATGACAACCATACCCATCAGTGAGGCCCGTGAACACCTTGCCGACCTTGGCAACCGCGTTTCCCTGCGAGGCGAACGGCTGGTTATCGAACGGCGGGGCAAGCATCTCTTCGCGCTTGTTCCCGTGGAAGACGTGGAACTGCTGGAACGTCTGGAAGACGAGCGGGACCTTCGCCTGGCGAAAAAGGCTCTGAAAGATGGCGGCCCGAACATCTCGTGGGACAAAGTCCGGAAGGAACTGGGGCTTTAACCGCAAATGCGATACCGCATCGAATTCAGACCGGCGGCGCTGCGGGCAATACGCCGCATCCCAAAAGTTTTCAAGATCCGTCTGATGATCGCCATATCAGCGCTTGCCGACACGCCCCGGCCGCCCGGCAGCGTGCGGCTTCAGGGGGTGGAAGGATTCCATCGGATACGCGTCGGAGACTATCGCGTTGTTTACCTGATTGCGGATCGCACGCTTGTGATATGCGTCGTACGCATCGCCCATCGCAAAGATGTTTACCGCGATTTATAATCTTATTTATGCAAAATGCCGGCCCCGCGAATCGCGAAACTGCCGCTAGTGCTCTGTCAGCCGTAAATTGATGATTAATAATGGGCCTCTTTGCCGATGGGATAAGTATAACCCAGGCAAGGAGACCCGCCATGAAGAAAAAGTATATCGTGACGTTGACGCAAGAGGAACGACAAATGTTAAT
>JACRIL010000018.1 GCA_016235825.1 Planctomycetota bacterium | reverse complement strand
GCGGTCGCCAAATTCCCGCGCCTATGCACTCCTTAACGATCAGGAACAGAAGATATCGCCTAGTGTTATTGATGCTCTGGATAGTTATGACGTTAAACCGGTTCCGTGGAGTCGGCGCGAAGATTTAAAGGTGGAACTAGCTGCATAATCCACATTTTTTAATGACAAATTGCCTTTGGCTGATATAATTCCCCGGTCTGACGTATGAGACGCAAGAACAGGCCCCGCTTTATGCGGGGTTTCACGTATCATGGAGCAAAGACAGTTTGCGGATACTGCTGATTCAGCCGGAATATCTGACCAAGGGGATAGGATTTCGCCTGGCGGCGATGCCCGAGCCTCTGCATCTTGAGATGGTCGCGGCCACTGTGCCCGAGCACGACGTCCGCATTCTGGACATGCGGCTGGACGGCAACCTTGACGCGGCGCTGCGCAAGTTCTGGCCGGAGATGGTGGCTGTTACGGCCCTTACCGTCGAGGTCCACGCGGCCCAGGACGTCATCAGGACGGTCAAGGGTTTCTCGAAGGAGATATTCACGGTGGTCGGCGGGCATCACGCCTCGCTGCTGCCGGAAGATTTCTTCATCCCGCAGGTCGACGCCATCACGACGGGCGAGGGCGAACTGGTGTTCCCCAGCCTTGTGCAGGCGGTGGCCGACCGCCGCGGCCTGGACGACGTGCCCAACCTCGTCTGGCAGGACCGCGACGGCAACTTCGTCCGCAACCGCCAGCTTGACAACCTGGTCAACATGGACAGCCTTGCTATTCCGCGCCGCGACCTGACTGAGCAGTACAGGTCGGAATATTTCTTCCTGTTCGACAAGCCCGATACGTCCGTTGCCACCGGGCGAGGCTGCCCATACCGCTGCAACTTCTGCAGCGTCTGGGAATTCTACCGCGGCAGGACCAACCAGATGTCGCCGCCGAGGGTCATTCAGGAACTCAAGACCATAACGACCAGGCATGTAACCTTCGTGGACGATAACTTCCTGATGAACTACCGGCGCGAGAACGCCATCGCCGACATGATCCGCTCCGAGGGCTTCAACATGCGGTTCTCGATGGAATGCCGGACCGATTCCATCGTGCGGCACCCCGAACTGGTGAAAAAATGGACCGACACCGGCCTGTATGCCGTGCTGCTGGGCCTGGAAGGCGCGTCCGACGACACGCTCAAGAGCGTCAACAAGTCCAACTCCACCCGCGTCAACGACGAGGCCATCAGGATCCTCAAGGACAACGGCCTGATAATCTGGGGCGCTTTCCTGGTCGATCCCGACTGGACGGCCGACGAATTCAGGCGGCTGAGGGAATACGTAACGGCCAAGGAAATCACGCACACCCAGTTCACGATCCTCACGCCGCTGCCGGGCACGGAGCTTTACCGACAGAAGTTCGGCGATCTGCTGACCTACGACTATTCGTGCTTCGACACGATGCACTCGGTCCTGCCGACCCGCCTGCCGCGCGAGGAATTCTACCGCCAGTTCGCCGGGCTGTATCACCAGACCGACCTGGGGCCTTATTACGACCTGGTCCGCTCCGGCAAGCTGACAATCGCCAACTGCAAGCAGGGCAAGGCCATGCTCGATTCGATGAGCCGCTGGGAGCAGTTCCTGGAGAAAGACCCGGTGCTGGGCAAATGCCGCGACAAGAGCCAGGCCCTGCCCGGCGCCCTTATCTCTCGCGACAAGACGGCGTACCGCCCCAGGCGCCATCGCTGAGCGACGTTGGGCGCCACCTGCTTCTTGACAATCTTATCCGATTAGCGATAACAACATCTCATATCCCCGCACAAAGCAGCGAAGCCCGTTTATGACTTTTCATTGCAGGGAGTGCGAAAATGTCCAAATCTGCCAGGTACGCGTGGTTCAACGAAACCGGTCTCGGACGGAACCGGTATGCGGCCTTCCGGCACACACTGCGTCTGAAAAGCCGTAATGCCGGGGGGAAGCTCCACATCTTTGCCGATACTGCCTATCATCTTTACGTGAACGGACGATTCATCGACTTCGGCCCGACCCGGTTCGACCCGCGGCATCCCTTGTATGACACGCATGACATCTCCGGGCATCTGCGGCAGGGAAAGAACGTGATCGCGGTGCTCGTCAACCACTACGGGGAGGTAACGGGGCGATCCAAACTCGCGCGCGGCGGATTTATCGCGTGGGGAACCGTTCGCGACTCATCCAGGAACATTCCGATCCGAACGCCCGATGGCTGGAAGGCCCGCGAGGAGCCGGGGTTCGATCCGACCGCGCCGCAGTTTTCGTTCCCGCTCAATCCTATCGAGGTCTACGACCAGGCCAAGGGGCTTGGCCGATGGACCGAAGAGGCCTACGACGACTCGGACTGGCCTGAGGCTGTACAGATCGCCGCACAAGACACATGGGGCGATCTTGAGCCGCGGCAGACTCCCTTCATGGAAGGCCGCGAAATCCTGCCCGAGCGCGTGGTCGGCGCGGGCGCGGTTTCCGACGACGAAGACCTTTGGTCGTTCCGAATCCCATTCTGGAATGAGCGCCACCCGGACCAGCCCAAATACTCGGATTTCCTGTTCGCGTGCACGGGATTCAATGCGCCCAGAGATATGGATATCGCGCTGGGCCTCTTCTGGGGCGAGCATTGGGTGAATGGCGTGGAGTTGACCGCCAAACGGCCGTCCGCAAATGCCGTCTGCAGGATCGACTTTGACGTTCACCTCAAGAAAGGGTGGAATCCGTTTTTTGTCAAGTGCGGCGCGTACGGCGACACATGGGATTTCTATCTGGCCATTCCGCGGCGCTCGGGCATCACGGTGTCGGCCGACAGGGACCCCGCTTCGGACGTTCTCTTTCGCGTGTCCCGGCCCCTTCTCATCGAAGAATACGAGAAATACGTTAAACCGGTTCCGCTGCCCTTCACCGGCCGCGAGACTTTCGGCGGACTGCCGGACGCCTGGCGCGAGTGGAAGCGAGGCCGGACCGCCGATAACCCGGCCAGAGAGACAGATCTGCTTATCACCGCGGATGCCAACTGGAAAGAGTCGCCTTACAAGGTCGCGGGCATGATGTTCCGGAAAGCCGACTTTCCCGGCGGCGTTACCGTCGTCTTTGACATGGGGCACGACGTGCTCGTCCGGCCGTCGATCTCGGTCTCCGGCGTAAAGGGCGCGACGATCGACATGGCATACTCGGAGCGGCTCCGCGGAAATCGGCTGGAAATGTACAATCACCATCGGACGCATTCCGCCGACCGCTTCCGGGCGGCCCAAGACGCGGTCGAATGGGCCGTCTTTCATCCCCGCGGATTCCGGTATCTGCAGTGCACAATCCGCAGCGCTCCGGGGGACGTTACGGTCCATGCGTTGAAAGGGTATTCAGCAGGATACCCGATCCGGGATGTTTCCTGGTTCCGCTGCTCGGACCCGGCGCTGACGAAAATCTGGGAACTTTGCAAGCGGACGCAGCGGATTGCCATGGAAGACGCTTACGTAGACAGCGTGCTCCGGGAGCGCGGTCTGTACGGCCGGGACACGATGATCCAGTACCACAACAACCTCGCCTGCTTCGGCGATCAGCAACTCATGCGGCGGTGCCTGGACCTCTACATCCAGACCATGACCCCGGACGGCTTCATTCCGGCCTGCGTTCCCTACGAAAACGAAAACTATCTCCTCTACGATTTCGGCATGGACGATGTCGTGGGATTCTGGGAGTACTACCGCTACTCGGGCGACCGGGAGTTCGCGAAAACGGCATGGCCGGCCGCAGTGAAGGCCGTCGAGGCGATGCGGATTTTCGAGCAGCCCTCGGGCCTTCTGTCGGCCGACAAGGAGGATATGCGGAGGCCCAGGGTCGTAACTGGATATGGCATCAACCATTCGGACAACGGCGCGCACAAGGATCACCACGACAAAAACGGGATTTCGTGCAATTTCAACGCCACGTGGGTTGGCGCGATCCGTGCCGCCGCGAACCTGTGCCGGGTCGCGGGCGAAAAGAAAAAGGCCCGCCAACTGGATGCCTGGGCAGACGCAATAGCCGGGAAAATCCGCAAGACCCTTTGGGATGCGGGGCGAAAGCTATTCAGCGATAACACGAAAAAGACCCATTATTCCGTGCAGGGCAATGCCCTGGCCGCGCTCTACGGCGTCGCCCTGCCGGGGCAGCTGCCGTCCATCCGTAAGTTCCTGGCCGCCGAGCTTGAGGATAATTTCTACAACAAGCGCGATCCATCGGGCGGGGCGCGCATGTCGCCCGCGTACGGCTATTACGTGCTCGACGGCGTGTATGCGGCCGGCCTGCCCGGCACTGCGGAGAAGGCGATCCGTCGATGCTGGGGATGGATGCTCGACGACGGCGCGACCACGGCGTACGAATTCTTCACGAACCGCAACAGCCTCTGCCACGGATGGTCCGCGTCGCCGGTGTGGTTCCTTTCGCGGGAAGTGCTGGGGATAAAATTCCCCGAACCGGGGAACCCCAACGTGGTCCGGGTCGAGCCGCGAACGGAATCCGTGTCGTGGGCGCAGGGCGCTTACCCGCATCCGCGGGGAGTAATCGAAGTGCGCTGGCAACGCAAGGACGGACGGACCCGGATCGAGGTTTCGGCCCCCAAAGGCGTAAAAGTCATCGGCGCCCGCAAGCAATATCAGAAAGTTACATCGAGGCGCACGGGGACATTGTGGCAAGCAGATCCATAAAAGCCGCAGAGTCCATTGAGGTCAATGGATTCATCAAATCCGGTGGGGATGTCACGGCGGGCACACACATCAAGGCTGGCGGACACATCGTGGCTGATGGTGCGATCAAGCCATGCGACGAATAAAAATAGTCCTCTTTGGATAAATTCGGGCTGGTAGGCAGATGGAATGTCCAGTTGTCGCGCCGAGTGGTATGGAATGGGCACCATTGGCCGTATTTATTTGCGGCCATGCTCTTTTTTTCCCGGTCAGATCCCGGATAAGGCCATCTTTTTGTCAAAGTTTTCCGAACAAAAACTAAAAAAGCACATGCCCGCAAACAAATGTGAGCAGTGTGCCCGTTTTTGCCCCTTGCCGCTAAATCGGTCATGCCACCCGCCCCGGAGCTATGATTCAACATTACGGCCGCGTCAATCTTTGGACGAGCAAATCCTCGAACGCGGGCAGGTCGCGCCAGTCGACGGCCATGTTCACCCGCGGGCCGGCCAGATCGGCCACGGTCAGGCCGCCATCGGTTACGGTAACGCCCATCTTTTCCATAACCAGCAGGTCCAGGCAGTATGCCATGTAGACCGCCACACAGTCGTAGAGTATCGAGCTGCCGCCGGTCCATTCCTTGCCGCAGCCGCTCTGCCGCCAGATTTTGTAATTTTCAATGATGTTCGACGCTATGACATCTTTCGATTTTGCGACCTTGTCGTATTTTGCGCCGGTCAGCCGGACAATGCCGCAGGTGTCAAGCGGCGTAACGAGTTTTTCCCACCCGGCGGCAAAGGCCTTCCGGCAGGCCGGAATATCGACCTTGACGTTATATTCGGAAACGACTTCGGACTTTCCCATCTGGCTGCGTTTGAGACAGCCGTGCATGCCGACGAACCTGGTCTTCCCGACTATTCGCGGTTCGCGGCGGATGGCCTCGGCCACGTTGGTCAGCGGGCCGATCGCAATCAGTGTAACTGGCCTTGGCGAAGACATGATGAAATCGATCATCGCCTTGACGCCGTCGGAATGGACTCTGCCCGGATAGCTCGCCAGCCTGTAATCGGCTACCCACGGCCCCTGCGGCTGGTCATCTTTGCGGAACGGAGTTTGTATTCCCACGCCCACCGGCACGTCGGACCGCCCGGTCAGGCCCAGAAATTTTGCGACAATTCTGGTCCGGTATTCGGTATCGCCGACAGCCGTGGTTACCAGTTTCAGGTCCAGTTCCGGACATCGCAGCAGAAAACCCAGCGCCCATGTGTCGTCTATGTCGCCGCCGATGTCTGTATCAAGAACCACCGGGATCGTTTGTCCGGCCATTCTGTTTTCTCCTTGAAATTGTTCACAACCGCATCCGCCATTTGCCGGCCATCTTCAAATGGACAAGAAACGAATGGCGATTCCATAATTCAATACACCGCCAGACCGGCAAGGTCAACTCCCGGCAAACAGCGGCATGGCAAAATTGCATATGCGTATCAGTTGCACGTGGCGGCCGGCCGGAATAGAATCCCGGTTTGACTTGCGATTGGAGAATATATGCACATCGAACGTGAAGACTCGGTGCGTGTCGCCCGCGGCCGGGCGAATGCGCATTTTATCGTTTTGAGCCTGTTGCCGGCCCTTGCCATCATCTGTCTGCCGGCCGGCTGCAACCGCCATCCGCCCGCCTCCGCGCCGCATCCGCCGGCCGTTACGGTCGCCAAGCCCGTCGTCCAGCAGGTTACGGACTTCCTGGAATATCCCTGCACGCTCACGGGCATCGAGACGGTGGACATCCGGGCCCGAGTGGAGGGCTTCCTGCAGAGCATCGAGTTCAAGCCCCGACAGATGGTCCAGCCCAATCAACTGCTGTTTGTCATCGAACCCAAACAATACAAGGCCCAGGTCGAGGAGGCCCAGGCAGATCTGACCAAGGCCCAGGCCGACAAGAAACTGGCCGATACGACCTTCCTGGCGGAGGACGAACTCTACAAGAAACGGGCCGAGGCGAAATATTCGCGCGACCAGGCCGAGGCAAAGGCCGGCGTCGCCAGGGGTCAGGTCGATCAGGCCCAGGCAGCTCTTGATGTCGCCAACATCAACCTCAGCTACACGCAGGTCGTCTCGCCCATCAGGGGCAGGGTCAGCCGGAACCTGGTGGACGTGGGCAACCTGGTGGGCGCGGGCGAAAAGACGCTGCTGACCACGGTCGTCAACGACAGCAGGGTTTACGCCTACTTCAGCCTGAGTTCCGACGACGTGCTCAAGGTCAAAAGGACGCACCCGCATGTTACGGCCGCAGCCAAACCGCCCGATTACCACGATGTTCCCGCATACCTTGGTCTTGCCGACGAGAAAGGTTGTCCGCATGCAGGGTCCCTCGATTTTGTGGAGACAGAACTGGATGTTTCCACCAGCACGCTTCAGCTCCGCGCCATCTTTGAGAATCCGGATTCCATGTTGATGCCCGGCCTGTACGGAAGAATCCGCGTGCCCATGAAAACCTTCGATGGGATGCTGCTGCCTGACACCGCCGTGCTGTCCGACCAGGGCGGCAAATACGTCCTTCGGGTCAACGACCAGAACGTCGTGGAACACGTCGTGGTTACGGTCGGCAAGGTCTATATGGGAATGCGCGTGATCGAAGGAGGATTGAGCGCCAACGACCGGATCGTGATAAACGGGACGCAGAAGGCCCGGCCCGGCGCCAGAGTCGATCCGAAATTGCAGGTCCTGCCGGCAGTCCCGATGCCGTCGGTTCAATCGGCAAGCCAGCCGGCCGGGACGCAGACAAGACCCGGTTCGCAGCCGAGGCCCGCCTCGCGGATGGCCGACGACCCGCCGGGCGATCTGATGCTCGAATCGTTCGGCCCGCCCGCCGAGCGGGACGCCGCCGCTGCGGCCAGCCCGATCGCATACAGGCCGCGGAGTTTGACAATTCAGCCGGCCGGCGGCCGCTGACCTTTTTCGGAGAACGCACGATGTTCAGCCGGTTCTTCATCAATCGACCCGTATTCGCCTCGGTCATCTCGATACTGATCGTCCTGGCCGGCGGGGCCTCGATCGTCAGCCTGCCCATCGCACAGTATCCCGAGATATGTCCGCCCGTGGTGCAGGTATCGGCCAACTATCCGGGCGCAAACCCGCAGAACGTCGCCGACAGCGTCGCCGCGCCCATCGAGCAGCAGGTCAACGGCGTTGACAACATGCTGTACATGATCTCAAACAGTTGTTCGGACGGCTCGTACATACTCAACGTAACCTTCAAGCTGGGGACCAATCCGGACATGGCCAACGTGCTGGTGCAGAATCGCGTCTCGTGGGCGATGGCGCAGCTTCCGCCTGCCGTCCAGCAGCAGGGCGTCATCACCAAAAAGGCCTCCACCACCATGGTCTCGGTCATCTGCATGAAAAGCGCCGCGCAAAGCCCCGACAGGAAAAACACCTTCGACGACCTGTACATCACCAACTACGCGACGATCAGGATCATCGACGAGCTCAACCGCATCCCGGGCGTCGGGAACGTGGTCGTCTATCCCAACAAGAACTACAGCATGCGGGTCTGGCTCGATCCGCAGAGGATGCAGGCGAGGGGTCTGACCACCGCCGACGTGGTTAATGCCCTCAGCCAGCAGAACGTGCAGGTCTCCGCCGGGCAGCTCGGCCAGCAGCCGGCCCAAGGCACGAACTACCAGCTCACGATCAACACCACGGGCCGCCTGGGCGACCCGAAGGAATTCGAGGACGTCATCATCAAGACCGGCAGCAACAGCGAATTGGCGAGCGTGGTCCGCGTCAGGGACATAGCCGACGTGAAAATGGGCGGCCAGGTCTATGACACCTTCTCGATCTTCAACGGTTCGCCGGGCGCGACGATCATCGTCTACCAGTCGCCCGGCTCAAACCTGGTGCAGGTGTCCGACAGCGTGCAGAAGACAATGGCCAGGCTCGGCGCGGATTTTCCGCCGGGTCTGGAATACAAGATCATCTACCAGATATCCGACTTTGTCCGCGCGTCCATCAAAGAGGTCGTCAAGACGCTTATCGAGGCCTTCATACTGGTCTTTATCGTCGTGTTCATTTTCCTCCAGAACTGGCGGGCCACGATCATCCCGGCCGTTACCATACCCGTTTCGCTCATCGGCACGTTCTTCGTCATGTCGCTTATGGGCTTTTCCATCAACCTGCTGACGCTCTTCGGGATGGTGCTTGCCATCGGCATCGTGGTCGATGACGCGATAGTCGTCGTGGAGAACGTGGAACGCAACATGACGCAGTTCGGCCTGTCGGGCAAGGAGGCGGCCATCAAGGCCATGCAGGAAATCTCCGGCGCAATCATCGGCATCACGCTCGTGCTGATGTCGGTGTTCGTGCCGGCGGCGTTTGTGCCAGGCATAACGGGGCAGTTCTACAGGCAGTTCTCGCTGACCATCGCGGTTACGACGCTCTTCTCGGCGATCAACGCCCTGACGCTAAGCCCGGCCCTCTGCGCACTGCTGCTCAAGCCAGCCCATGACAGGAAAAAGAATTTCTTCTTCCGCGGGTTCAACACGGCTCTGGGAAAACTGACCGGCGGATACGTCCGGACCGTCGGCCTGGGCGCCCGGCGGATCGTCTTCACGCTGCTGATATTCGCGGCGATGATCGGCCTGACGGGTCTGGGCCTCAAGGCCGTCCCGACCGGCTTCATCCCGCTGGAGGACGACGGCCTGATCCTCGTCAGCGTGCAACTGCCCGACTCGGCCAGCCTCGAAAGAACGCGCGCGACCGTGGAAAATGTCGCCGAAATTTTGCGAAAAACTGACGGCGTCGCGAACGTCGGCGCTCAGGGCGGGGTTTCGGTCGTCGAGTCCGTGCCGATGGTATCGCCCTTCGCAGCCATCGTCTTCGCCCCGCTCAAGCCCTGGGACCAGCGCAGCAGGAACAAGACTGAAATAATGGGCGAGTTGAGCCAGAAGCTCAGCCGGATACAGGAAGCCGTAGTCTTCCCGTTCTCGCTGCCGCCGGTTACAGGACTGGGCAAGGGCGGAGGATTCGAGCTGTACGCGCAGGACAAGGCCGACGCCGGGCTGGTCGAACTCCAGCATTCGGTCGAGGAACTGGCGTTCAAGGCCAACTCCGATCCGATTCTCCGCAACTGCTTTACCACCTATCGCGCCACGGTCCCCAGCCTGTTCGTCGATATCGACAGGACGAAGGTCTTCAACCTCGACATCCCGCTCCAGAACGTCTTCGACACGATGCAGGCGTTTCTGGGGTCGAAATACGTCAACGATTTCAACAAATTTTCCCGCACATGGCAGGTGCGGGTGCAGGCGGAAAGCGAATTCCGCACAAAAGTTGACGATATCACCGGCCTGCAGGTCCGCAACAGCAAAGGGAAGATGGTTCCTTTGGGTTCGGTGGCGAGCGTCAACGAGACCGTCGGTCCGCAGGTGATAATCCGCTATAACATGTATCCAAGCGCCCGGGTCGCCGGCTCGGCCGCGCCGGGCGTGGGGTCGGGACAGGCCCTGGAGCAGATGGAAAAAATCGCGAAGCAGGACCTGCCGGCCGGCATGGAATACGCCTGGACCGGCATGGCGTACCAGGAAAAGGATGCCGGCAGCCCCGCGGCGATCTTCATCATGGCGATCATCGTGGTCGTGCTCGTGCTGGCGGCGCAATACGAAAGCTGGATCGACTCGTTCTCGGTCGTGCTGGTCGTGCCCCTTGCGGTTCTGGGCGCGATGGCCGGCCTGCTGATCCGCGGACTGGACAATAACATCTACACGCAGGTCGGGCTGACGCTGCTGGTGGGCCTGGCGGCCAAGAACGCCATTCTCATCGTCGAGTTCGCCCGCGAGGGCCGGGCCAGGGGGTTAAGCCCGATCGACGCGGCCATCGAGGCCGGCCGGCTGAGGCTGCGGCCGATCCTGATGACCTCGTTCGCGTTCATCCTCGGCGTCGTGCCGCTTGTGATCGCCGAGGGCGCAGGCGCCGTCAGCAGGCGGGCGCTTGGCACGGCCGTCTTCAGCGGAATGCTAGGCGTTACAATACTCGGCGTCGTCTTCACGCCCGTCATGTATGTGGCCATGCAGATACTGGGCGAAAAAATTAAAAGGCTCGCCGGGTCAACGGCGCCGGCCGCGCCCGCAACAGATCGTTCCGCGTGCAACGAGTTGCACGCCCTACGGACTGAACTTCCCGTCCCGCCACTACCGCACGGCCCGGAACTCACCCAGTCCGAAAAACCGCCCGAACCGCCGAAAGCATAATTAACCGCGATTCGCGGACATGATGCCGATGTTATAGCTCATTCTAACCCGACAGGAAAAAAGAACACGCTCACAAACAAATGTGAGCGATGGCACCCGCTTGTCTCGGCGGAGCGTCCGGCTTCGCCAAAGACTGCGCCGTGACGAGCTAGCGAAGACGGATTTTTACCTCTTGTCGCGAAATTCGGCTATGCCACCCGCCACTCGACGCCGGCCATCTTCCACACCTTTGTATCCATTCCCGCGACCTGTGGTCCAGCCGCCCCCGGCTGTGCCGAAAATATTGACGCCCTCACAACCAACTACGAACCAGCGGGATTTTTAATGGAGATTTTCGATTTATTTTCAGGTGGCACCCTCAAGCGCAGCTGCGATGCAGCGGAGCTTGGGGGTGTGTTGGTTTTTAAAAAAGCCCCGCATGCAAATGTGGGGATGCTGTTTCAGGTTTTTCGATTTTAAAATAACAGATATCCCCCTGCTCGCGCAGGGGGCTTTATGAGTGGTTCGCCAGCGGGTTCTTTTAAAGCCCCGCGTGTCAACGCGGGGATGCTGTTTAAAATTCGACTGTCATCGCTGGTAGATGGGGAGCTGGCAGTACGAGACGCTCATGGCCAGGACGGCCATGGCGGTGGAGTAGCATGGTCCGGCCTGGCCTTCCTGGTCGCTGCCTGCCGGCCAGGAGCCGTCCTTCTGCTGGAAGGTCAGCATCATCTCGTACATGTGGCCGGCCCATATCCGCCAGAAATTTCCGCCAAGCTGGAACATCCCCTGCGAGCAGTAATACAGGGCGTAGTAGAAAAAGCTGTCGCCGAGTTTGTTGGGCAGATGCTGAAGTATCCACAGGCCTGCCTCGCCGGGCGGTTTTTCGCCGTGTTTGCCGCAAAGCTCCAGGCACAGCAGGCCGGTGCCGGTGCGCGCCAGGCCCGGCCCGCCGCCCGGCTGGTAGCCGAACCCGCCGTCCTTGGCGCGGCAGGCCATGATGAATTTCACCGCCTCGTCGATGGCCTCTTTGGGCACCTCGCCTCCGTTGCCCTTGGCCGACCGCAGGGCCATCAAGGCCCAGCCGCTGCACGAGATGTCGCTGTCGTTGCTGGCGGCGGCGTATCGCCAGCCGCCCTGCTGGGCGCCGGCCTTCTGAATCTTCTGTGCGGCCAGGATTATTCCGACGGCCTTGGGCAGCGCGGCGTCTATGGCCTTCTGCCGCCGGCCGTCGACCATGCCGCTGACCTCGCAGAGCATGAGCGTGGAGATGCCGTGGCTGTACATCGGATGTCCGCCGCGACGGTCGAAGATAAGGCCGTCGTCCTTGCGGCAGGTGAGCACGAAGTCGATCCCCTTGTTGATCGTCTCGCCGTACCGCGCCGATCCTGGCGTGTGGCCGGCGGCGAGGAAGGCCATCACGCAAAGCGAGGCGACCGCCGCATTGGCCTTCGACGCGCACCCTTTGAAGCTGCCGTCGTCGTCCTGCTGGGCGGCGAGGAATTCCAGGGCCTTTTCGACGGCATGGCCGAGCCGGGCGTCGTATTTGACGAGCGAGTCATCTTTTGCGGCCGGACCGCTTGCGGGCGCGGCCGCCGGGGATTTAGGGACCTGCCCTGCCGCAAAAGACGGCACACTAATAAAGATGGCCGCAACCGCGATTCGCCCGATCATTTGCCCACTCCGTTTCGCAGGCCGGCCCGGCGGGCAATCTCCTGAAAATACTTGCGGATCAGGTCGCGGTACTCCGTCGGCCCGTCGGCCTGTGCGGCCTGAAGGACATCGTCCTTGAGTTTGCCGGGCAGGCGGGCCCAGTCCTCATATGACACGCCCAGGCTCTTGAGCGCCTCGGCGGTCTGCTCGGGCGTCAGGCCCAAAGAACCGCCCGAAGGATCCATGCCGTCGGACATTCCGGTCGGGTCGTCGGTGTTTATGCCGGCCATCCGGGCCTGGCTGTCGGCGATGCGGGAAAGTTTGGCAAGCTGGCGGGCAGCCTTGAGGGCGTCTTTTTCCGCCTGCGAGAGCGCGGCCTCCTGGGCCGACTGCTGGGATTCGTTCATCGCCTGGTCGAGCTGGGCATCCTGTTCGGGCGAGTCGGCGGCAGTCTGGGCAAGCTTGCGGCCCATTTTTTCCAGCGAGTCGGCCGCGTCGCTGAGCGCCTTGGCCGACGACCGCTGGGCCGGGCCGGCCTTGGTCGGCTGGCCGGTGTCGAGCGCCTGGCCCGCCTCGCGCTGCTGCTGATTGGCCTTGTCCACCAGATCGGCCGCCTTGTCCAGTTCCTTCTTCGCCTCGGCGTCGGTAACGATCCCCTCGGCGTGGTCCTGAAGATTCTTCACGTCCTTCTGAATGCGGTCGGTCTGCTCGGCCAGGCCGGCCTGCTCCTTGGCGGCCACGGCGGCGGGCTGGCGCTTGGCAAGAGCGTCAAGTTGCCAGGCCAGGTCCGTCTGCTCCTTCGCCAATTCCGCCGCCTTTTTGGCAAGGGCCTGCCGCGGCGTCTCGGCCTTTTCCTCCAGCGTCTGCGAGGCCTTGACATCGCCGGCGGGCGTGCTGGCCGGGGCTGACGCGGCCTGGGCGGGTTGAGAACCCTTTTCATCCGCGCCAAGCCGCTTGGCCAGTTCCTTGATCTGCTTTGCCGCCTGGGCCGCGTGTTTGGCCGCCTGTTCGTTCGCCCCTTCTGCCGACCGCCGCGCGGCCTGCTGCGTGTTCCTCGCCGCCGCGGTCTCGATCCGATCTTCCTGGGCAACCGTCTTTTTCACATCGTCGGCCAGCCGGGCCGTCTCGCCCGCAATCTGCTGCTGCCGGTCCGCGAGCCTCTTTGCCTGCGATCCCTGCACCTGCTGGGCTATCGAATCCCGCCTGGCGGCCGCGTCCTGGGTCTTCTTTTTCAGTTCGGCCTGCCTTTCGGCGAGTTTTTCAACGGCCGGCGCCCTGGCTGGATCGGCCTGCCCCGCCGCCTGCTTTATTTCCGCGGCCGCTTTGCCGGTCTGGGCCGCGGCCTCGTCGGTGAGTTTCGCGGCCGCGCCGGCATCCTGGCCTGACAGGGCCTGGGCGGATTTGTTCATCGCGTCGATTGGATTCGTCTTCACTTCCGAACCGCCGGGCGCCTTGGCCAGCCGATCCCTGATTTCGCCGGCCTGCTTGGCCAACTCCTGCTGGCTACGGGAAAGCTCGTCGAGTTTCTGCCGGGCCTGGGCGGCGGCCTGATCGGCCTTGGCCTGGACGGCCTGATCGCCGGCAAGTGCAGCCTTGGCCTTCTCAAGTGCATCGGCCGCATCCTTCTGATTCTTGTTGTCGCCCGCCGCAGTCGCTTGCTGCGTTGCCGACTTGTTAGCGGCGACCGCCTCGTCGAGCCGGCGCTTTGCTTCCAGGGCATCTTTGTTAGCCTGCTCAACCTTTTGAGCCGCCGGTTGTGTCGCCGGGTTCTGGCCGGTATTGGCAGCCTGTTGAGTGGCAGCTTTTGATGCGGCTATCGCCTCATCGAGCCGGCGCTGGGCATCCTGAACATCCTTGGCGGTCTGTTCGACCTTTTTAGCCGCCTGCCCAGCGGCGGCATTCGCCTCAACTGACCGGCGATTGGCATCCTGAACATCTTTTGAACCCTGCTGGATCTTTCCGGCCGCCTGCTGAGCCGCCTGTTTTGCGGCCGCCTGCTCGGACGCAGCCTGCTTTGCCGCAGTCGCAAGGCCGGTCTGCGACTTGGCCAGTTCCGCCGCTTTGCCCGACAGATCGGCCAGTTCCTTCGATTCCTTCAACTGTTTGGCCGTCCTGCTCAACTGGTCGTGGGCCTCCTGCTGCTGCCCAATGGCCGAGGCGAGTTTGCCCGCGCGGATATCGTCAGCGGCCGCGGACATCTTCGGCCCGGCGATCGCGGCTGGCTTTTCTTTGCCCGCCTCGTCGCCAAGCGCCTTCTGCTGCCCGGCCAGATTCGCAAGTTCATCGTCGGCGGCCTTGAGTTCCGCAAGGCGCGAACTGTCGGCGATCAGTTCGGCCTGTTTGCGAGCCGCCTGTCTCAGATCGCCGGCCAGGTCCCGCTCGGCGGGCGGCTGGTTCTCGGGCCGCTTTTGTGCCTGTGGAAGCTGGTTCTGCCGGCTGCGCTGATTGTCGCGCTCGCGGGCCATCTGAGCGAGCCGGTCGGCAAGGGCCTGCTGTTCCTGCTTCCACTGCTCGTTCGACATCCGGCCGGAATCGCCCGCCGGCTGACTTGCCGACTGATCCGGCCGACTGGCGGACTGGCTGGCCGCGGCTGCGGCCTGTTCCTGTTTGGTCTTTTCTTCGGCCAGCGATTCCTGGCGATGCGAAAGCTCCCTGATCTCGCTCGCCCGGATCGCCAGCTCGGTCAGCACGCCCAGTTCAGCCAGCATGTCTGTTACGATCTGGATGGACCGGTCGATCTGGAAATCGGTCTCGTCGGCAAGGTCCGCCCGGCTGTCGGGCCGCTGGGCCTGCGCGATCTGGGCGACCAGTATGGCCGCCCTGCCGACGTGCTCATCGGCCAGCGACGCAAGCCGCACGGCCCAGGAATCGTAAGTCCCGCCGGCGAGCTGCCCCGACAGCGACCGCAGGTCGGCGTCCACTCGCGAGCATTTGTCGCGAACCCTGTCGGCCCGCGCCAGCGCCTGCCGGGCTATGTCGCCCGTTGCGCCGGCCTCCTTGCAAAGAGGTTCCGAATCGCGCTTGACCGCCTGAAGTTCCCGCAGCGCCGCCTGGAGCGTCTGACGGATCCGCAATTCCTCGGCCAGAATCGCCTGCTGGGCAAGCCACGGCGTCGCGGAATCGAGGATGACGATCAGCGGACTGGAAAGCCCGGCCTGCGGCCCGGACCGGTCGGCCGGCAGATTGTCCAGAGCGCGGATGCAGACCTTCAGCCGGGCCGCCCCGCGAAGGTCCATCATGGCAAGGTCCAGCGAGTGTCTGCCGGAAAGCGAAACCGGCCGGGCGTCTTTGAGAGCAGCCTGCGCCGCGGCTTTAACGGCCGGTTGGGTCGCGGCGCCGGATGTCGGCTGCGTCGCGATCCGCGCGGCGTCAAAAAGATTAATGCCGGGCAGTTCCCGCCCATCGGCCTCAAGCAGGATATCGATCCGCGCCAGGCCGACATCGTCGCCGGCCAGCCAGGCCAGCGGCAGCCGGTCGTCGGGCCTCATGCGGACGGCCGAGTCCGCCGGCTCGACGAGCCGCACCGTCGGCGGATTGTCAGGCTCGGCGAAAAATTCCAGGTCCAGAGGTTCGCTCGTCAGGCCGGCGGAGTCCTGAAAACGCAGCGACCGTTTCCCGCTCATGGCCGGCGACATCGCGACCGGAATGACGCATATCGCCGAGCCGTCCTGCCCGGTCCGCATCTCGGCCTGCGCCGGCTGATTTTTTCCCCCCGCCGGAGCGAACCACGCCGAGACGACCGATTTGTTCAGCCTCGCCAGCAGCGTCGCCCCGGTCCCGGCTATCGCCCGTATCCTGCCGTCGGAAACCTCGCCAGTCTCCGTCGCCCTGCCCGTGTAGGCCGGATAATCATATCGAACGTCCAGCCGGACGACGCGCGGCCGGTCTATCACGGTTATCACGTGCTCCGCGCTGATCGCCCTGCCGGATCGGATGTGATACGCGAACGACCGGGCCGTGGGCGGCATGGTCAGGCCGAATCGCGGCAAGCCATTATCCGACCTGCCGAGATATGTCATCCTTCCGCCGTCGCTCAGGTCCGGCGGCCCCGCCGATGAATCCAGCGGGCGGACCTTCATCCCCGCCGCATCGGCCGACGGCTCGGCCAGTTCAACCTGCACCTGTAACTTCTGGTCCGACGCGATAGTCGCGTCGCCGCCGGGCGGGTCGATGATCCTGATCTGCCAGGCGAGTATGTTGCCCGGCTCGGACTGCGGGGCGACCGCCCGCGCCAGCAGCAGCCTCGCCTGGTCGGGCCAGAACAGCAGAACGGCCGCCAGCGCCGCCGCGCACGCCCCCGCCGCTGCCAGATACGGCACTGCCCGCCCCAGTGAAATCTCCCTGGCCGGCCGCAGCGAAACGGCGTCTCCGCTTGCCTGTGCCGCAAGGGCCGCAACAAGCGCCGCCGAGCCTTTCAGTTCCGGCCCGTCGCTGCTGGTCAGCAGTTCCACCGCCGAGCTTAGCCGTTCCTGCAGTTCCGGGTGCCTTGTCTCAATGACCCTCGCCGCCCACGCCAGGCCCCGGCTTTTCAGAAGCGGCAGGACGACAAACAGAATCGCCGTCAGCAGCGTCAGGCCCAGCGCCGAGAGGCTCATGGCCCACCTGGGCCAGGCCGATTCGATAACCACAGCCGCATCGAGGGCCATTATCGCCAGCAGGCTCCCTCCGCCCGCCGCCGCCGTCGCCAGGATGCCGCGAAGCAGGGCCAGCATCCGCGCGCGGCGGACAAGCCGGGTTAAAAGTCCGCGGATGGGGGCGGGCACGGATGAAGAGGTCGGGATGTCAACAGTCGCGTTGCTCATGGCAGACCCGCAACCTTTCTGACGACCCATTCTGCGCCGGCCAGCAGGACTATCGCGGCAAAAAGCCACCAGGAATCCCAGACCTGGTATTGCCTTCGGTCTTCGATCAGCCGGACCGGCTTGCCCAGCAAGTATACCACATCTGCCGCCTGATGCGGCGTAAAAACCGCTCCGCCTGTCATAGCCGCCAGTCTCCGCGGCAGGGCCGGATCGGGCGAAAGTTCCACAAGTTCTCCGGCCGGCAGCGGGGCTACCTGGAATTCCGCGACGACCTTGTCGCGGCCCTCGGGCAGCAGCAGGCGTTCCAGAACTTTGCTCGCCAGCCGCACGCGATAAAACCCCGGGGCCACCTCGCCCAGTCCGGCCTGGTATGCCCCCGGCGAACCTTCGACCGGCAGGAGCGGCACGCGGCGGACCGCCGCGCCGCCGGCGTCGAGCAGTTCGACTGCGGCATCGTCGGCCGCCACCGGCGCAAAGGCCAAATCCAGAAGCCTGGCCCGAACCTGCACCTGGCCCGGCCCGTCGTAGCGGACGCGATCTGTCCCGATCCGCAGGTTGTCCACCCCGCCGGAAAGTTTCTCCGGGCAGGCCCAGCGGATCAACTGCCCCCAGAACCGGTGGTGCTTCTGGTCGCCGGTTCGGAACCTCAGCCGCCAGGTCTCGTCGAACGCCATGAACAGCACCCTGCCGGCCCCCACGTTCTGCCATGCGATCAGCGGATTGGCCCGCTGAAATGCCCGAATCTGCGAGGCCTCGTTCGGGTCGAGATATTCGGGCCTGCCGGAGGCGCTCGATCGGGCATCGACGGCGTAGGCCAGGACGGCGGCCGTGTCGCGGGCGCGGAGCGGGCAGCGCCACGAAAATTCCGGCAGCGCCTGCCATGCGGCCTGGCTTGCCAAAGGGTCGTCGGCGATCTGGAGCAGCATGTGCCGCGATCCTTCTTCAGTTGCGGCGAGCCTGAATCCCCGTTGGGCAGGCGCCGCCGCAGGCCCACTGGCTAATCCGCCAGCCGGCGCGACCGGCAGCAGATCGGCAAAACTCGCCGGCAGAGCCGGCCCCGTCGCGACGGACGAAGACGCCGCAGTATTTTTCGCCTGCGAATCGCCGAAGTAACCGGCCGGCATATGATCGCGCCCGGCGATCACGATCAGCGTCCCGCCCCGAACGCTCACAAATTCGCGGATCGCGTCCATGGCCTTGCCGCCCAGGGCAGAGGGCGACACGTCGCCCAGGATCACGGCGTCGAATTTCATCCATTCGGTCTTTCCATCAGGCAGCGCGGTCGCCTGCGACTGGTCTGGTCCGCGCGACGCGCTGGCCGCGACCAACGCCGCAGGACGGTACGGCTCGATCCGGTCGGGCTCCATAAGAACATATTGCAGGCTCACCGACTCGTCGCGCCCGGCGAAAAGATTTTTCACATACCGGAAGTCCCAGCGGGGCCGGTCTTCGATCAGCAGCACCTTCATCCGCTCGGGCGCCACGCCAACGCTTACCGGCAGGGAATTGTTGAAGGCGACGGCGTCGGCCTGGCCGGCATCGACGGCGACCGTGTAGTTGTGCATCCCGCCTCCTGCCGGCGAGTCGGCAAGCCCGACCGTTGCGCGATAATTGTCGGTCGGCGGAGTTATGGTTTTAACGTCGGCCTGCCTGACGCCTTGCGTCAGAGAGACTTTGACCGCTTTGCCGGCCAGGCCGTCGAGCTTGATAACGGCCTGGGCCGCAAGCCTGTCGCCGGCGGCCAGCGCCTGCGGCGCATCGACGGATACGACGGCGGCGTCGGGAGTCGGGACATCGCCGCCCATCAAAATCGTGCAGGCCGCCGCTCGCCTGGCTGACAACTGGGCCGCGGAAGGGTCGATGCCGCTGTCGGCGTTGTGCCGCCCGTCGGTAAGCACGATCACGCCGGCAAGGTCTTCAGCCGGCACGTCTTTGAGCACCCTGCCGACGGCCCCGGCGATGTCCGTCTTCATGGCCGATCCGGCGGGCGGATGGCCGGACCTTTCCGCCGATTTCACCTGTTCCGCCGGGCCGTTCGTCGGCCCGCTGGCCGACGTGGCCGACTGTTTCCCGGCCCGGCCGCCGGATGCGTCTGCAACCTCGCCGGCCAGATTATCCCTGGAAATCACGCTCGAGTCGCCGGCAAATCCGTATATCCGGACGTCATATTCCCCGCCGAGCAGGTCGAGAAGTCCCTTGCGTGCCGATTTCTCGCCGGCCCCGCCGCCCAACAGAATTGTTCCCGCCAGTTGAAGCCGAGTCATTTCCGCGATCCGGTCCGTCTTCTGCCTGGTCGCGGCCGGCAGCGACTCATATGCCGCCTGATCGACCTTGTCCGCCAGGCCCGGCAACTCGCCCGCCGCACGGGCGGCATTCTGTACCGCCATGCGAATCTGCTGCGAGACCTTCTCAAGCCCGGTCCGCTGAAAGTTCGGCGATTCAAGCAGCCGCAAGGCCTCTTTCAGCCGGTCGCGAACGTGGACCGTCAGTGCCGTCTTCACGTCGGCCATCGCCTGCTGGACAGCGGCGTCGATCTTCAGCCCTGCCCCCGTTGCCCGGCTCACTTCGTCCGCCTGCCGGTCGGCCTGGCCGGAAACGCCTGTCAGCCGCTCCAGGATATTTTTTTTGTCCTTCTGAAACTGCCCGTCTCCGTCCGCGGTCCCGGCCGACAATCGCTCGATCTCGTCGGACAGCCCTTCCAGCGATTTTGCGAGCGACTGTATCTTCAGCGCCGTCTCGTCCAGCCTGTAAGGCCGGTTCGCATCGCCCGCGCCGGCCGCCTCGGCCAGCCGCAGCCGCACCGCGCCGGTCATTCTCGGATCGGCCTGCCGCATCGAGGCCGACTCGTCCAGCAGCACCGCGACCGTCCTGCGAACCCGTTTCGATTGATCCGCGACGATCACCGGCTGCGCCAGCACGAGTACTATCAGCACGACCATGCCCGACCTGAAAGACGCGATCATCGCCCCCGCGGCCCGGCCGATGGTCCGCAACTCGGGCCGGCACAGCCCCGCCGCCAGTTCCACGCCGGCCGAACCCGCCAGGCCTAACGCCCAAAGCGGGATATCCGTCGCAAAGACCACCCGCGCCTGCGCCGCCTTGAATATCGCAAGCAGCGCCGCAAGGCCCGCCGCAGTCCTGGCAATGACCCACAACATCCTCACAATCCGACTTCGGCCCCGACTCGCCGGAACCGCTTCGCCGCCGGACTGATCTTTCGCCGCCGCTTCTTTCCGCGCCGACCCGCCCAAGACATGCATGCCGGTCCAGAACAAAGTCAGCATCGCCGCCGCCGGCGCCGCAAGCCATGGCGCCAACCACTGGGCCGGAATTTGCCACTGGCCGATCATTTCAGTTCCGAGTTTGGCTCGATTTCAATGGTGTTGCCTATAGCTATCATATTCCTGTTCATAATAAGTTGACACATTCGGTGCCACCCTCAAGCGAAACGAAGTGGAGCTTGGGGGTGTTTTTTAATGTTTTAACCCCCACCCCCAAACTTCGCTTCGCTGCGTTTGAGGGTGCCACCAATTGCCCCGCCCGAAAGCATCTGCCTTGCCCTGCCGCGGAACGCCGCCATGTCGATCGGTGAACCGCTCAATTGCACCGGCCCAAGCCGATCCAGCCGCCGCCTGGAGGCGATGAATCTCGCCATCGCCAGTTCGCAGAACATGCAGACGGCCGCAGCCAGCAGGAACTGCCGCCAGAGCACCTGGCCGGGAACCTGTCCGCCCAGGCAGGCCAGCGCCTCGCCCGTCGAGCTGACGACTGCTATTTCAAATCCGCCGCGGGCCATCGCGTCGAAATCCCCGGCGACAAGACCGTTCATCCGGCTCTCGCGCGTGTCGCCCAGCACGGTAAAAGGCATCAGTCCACCTGAATCTCCCAGCCGAACCCGCCGGTCCGAAATCCCGCCGGAAACGGACGCAATGCCCGCGCCGGTCCGGGGAACAATAAAACCGTAAAGCCCCGGCTCGCGTGTCTGGCTGAAGCCGGCCCGAACAGTCCTTTCCGACCGCTCCGGCGGAACGGGCCATTCGCGGACGATCTGCAATTCCTCGCCGGCAGCTCTGCCGGGCGCCGGCGGAGGGGCAAAAAGTTTCACAACTGCAAAACTTTTCACGCCAGCCATGCCCGCTGCGTCGGCCGGCAGCTCGATAGTCGCTGTGCGGCCCGGCCGGATGTTCCACTGCGGTCGCGACGGCAGGCACAATTCCATCGCCAGTTCGTGAACCAGCGGCACGAAACATTTCAGCCGCGGCAGATTGCTGTCGGAATTGTCCGCGGCCAGGGCCGACATCAGCACTATCCCCTTGCCCATCCGCCGCTCCGCAAAGAGCGGCAGCCCTGACCGCAGCGCAGCCGGCACCGACACCGCCCGGTCAGCCGGGTTCACCTTCATCCGCCAGATCGCCGATGCCGCCATTTCGTGAAAGTCGCTGCCCGTGCAGCGGGCCGCGGAAATCAGGGCCGGCTCTGCCAGCGATTCGACAGCCGGCCGATTGTCTTCCTTGTTGCCGGCAAGGACCTGACGCGCCCCAAGCTCCGCCGGCGCGACCGGCAGACCCGTGGCGCCCGTCCAGCCGTTGTAAAAGCCCGGCTCGGCAGCCGGCCCGGGAACGATCCACAGCCCGCCGCCGCGGCGGATGAACGCCTCCAGTCTGCCCGCCCACGCCGCCGGCAGGCTCCCCACATCGGCCAGAACGACGAGATTGTACCGGCCGAGGTCGCTTATCTTTTCGACCTGCCCGGCCGGCACGATCTCCGGATGGAAAAGGAATTTTTCATCGTCGCTCCGGCTGGCCGGCTGCCTGGGCCCGGCCGGAGAATAATCCAGCCCGCTGCCCGGCGCCAGCGCCACGGCAAGATTCTCCGCCGCCTGCCCCGCTGCGCCCGCGACGCCGCGCCCATCCACGATCAGGACGCCCAGCGTCGAGGCCACCTCAAACACACGCCAGGCCGAATCGTCGTCGGCAAGGTCGTCTCTGCCTTCCAGCACGGCCCGCAGGACTACATGGCCCGGCCGGGCGAAGGCGTGCTCGGCCACGACAGTCTGCGACGCTCCCGGTTGCAGCGGCCCGGCCGCCTGGCGTGAAATCTCCCGCCCGTCCTCATATATAATAATGTCGCGTTTCCCGAAGGCGGTCTGCCCGGTATTTGCGACCGTAACGGCGATCTCGGCGGGCCTGTCGAGGCCGGGCGGCCGCCCGCGAATCGCAAGGTCGTCTACCGCAAGATTTGAAAACGTCCGGCCCTCCGCGTTTTGCGAGCCGGCAAGGGGCAACAGCCGCAGCACGATCCGCGGCATGGCGGCGTCGGGGCCGGCCCGGCCAGCGAGTCGCTCGCGAATCTTCCCCGCAAGCCCGCGCCACCGCCTCAGCGAATCCTCCGGCTGGCCCGCCTTTTCGGCCTGCCCCTGCGCCTCGTCAGCCGCGGCGCCGTCCCAGCCGGCCCGCTGGCCGTCGGTTATCACCACGATCTCCTTCACCATGTTCGGCCCGTCGGCAAGGCAGTCCGCCGCCGCCAGCAGCGACTCGCCGCCGTCCATCGTCCCGCCGGCCGGGGCAAGCGAATTCAGGCAGGACTCCAGTTCCGTCCGATCGCTTATGCAGCCGGGCGTAACACGCCTGCCGACCGGCCCGCCGAGGATGATCCCGGCCGTGTCGGACTTGCCGCAGGCGTTGAGCAGGCAGCGGGCCTCCTCGACCGCTTTGGCGAAATTATTATTCGCACCTCCGCCGGACGGCGGCTCGGCCACCCGGGCCGTCATCGACGACGATCCGTCGATCACTATCGCCACGTCCTTCGCCCCGGCCTGAACGTCCCAGAGCTTTCCCTGCTGCCATCTTTCGTATGCGCCAAGCCCCGCGCCCGCCAGGATCAGCCCGGCCGACATGCACGCGAGCATCATCCTGACCCGCCCGCCGCTGTTCCATCCGCCCGCCAGACCCATCCCGGCCGCGCCGGCCAGAACCAAAGGCAGCACAAGCCACCACGAAATCGTCGAGCGGCTCGGGGCTATCGGCAGCGCCAACGCCATCGCCAGCATCGCAAGCCACCCGCAGCGGAAGAGCAGCAGCAGCATCTCCTGAAGCCTGATATTCCGCGTCTGGCTGGCCGCCGCCTGCAATAAAAATCGCATCGCGCCCCATTCCACCACGCGCGCACGCCGGCGATTGAGCAGGTGAATGACCACCGGCATAGCCACCGCGACAAGACCCAGCAGCATTATCGTGTTCAGGAACGTCATTGATTATTGTCCGTTACGCTAATGTCGCCAAAATAGGTAAGCCCCAATGGGGCGCAATAATACAGCCCAGGAAAATGCCCCGGGAAAATCTTGATAGTTATCGTTTCACGCCGGCGCCCTCGGCCTGGCCTTGCCGGCCCGCTGAGCAAGATACTCGGCCAGGGCCTCGTCGAACGGCCGCGAAGTCGGCATCGGCACGTAATCTATGCTCATCTGGCCGCACCCCTGCTGTATTTGGCCCAGAAAATCCGCCACCTGCCGCAGATAAGCCCGGCGGATCGCTCGCGGGTCGAGCTGCAACCGCCGCTCGTCCAGTTCCAGGTCGCGGAAGGAGCTTATCCGCTCGAACGGGAAGCTCAACTCCTCGTCGGCCAGCACGTGAAACACCAGCACCTCGTGCCTGCGGAATCGCAGGTGCTGAAGGGCCTTGAGGATTTCGGCCGGGTCGTCAAACAGGTCCGAGAGTATCACCACCAGGCTCCGCCGGTGCAGCCGCTCGGCCATGTCGTGCAGGATGGCGGCGACGCCGGTGTCGCTGCCAGGCCGGGTGTCGGCGAGTTCCTGGAGTATGACGCGAAGGTGCCCGGCCCGGCTGCGCGACGGAATGTATCTGCGGACCTTCGAGTCGAACGTTGCAAGCCCGACGGCATCCTGCTGTGTTATCAGCAGATGCGCCATCGCCGCCGCCGTCAGCCGCCCGTAATTGAATTTGCTCGCCGCCCGGCCGTCCTGCGCTGCCGCCGCCGTGCCCGTGTACGCCATCGACCCGCTGGCGTCCAGCAGGATCGCCGCGCGGAGGTTCGTCTCGTCGATGTACTGCTTGACGTAATACCTGTCGCTCTTGCCCCACACGCGCCAGTCAAGGTCGCGAATGTCGTCGCCGGGACAGTACTGCCGGTGCTCGGCGAACTCCACCGAAAAACCCTTGTACGGGCTGCGATGCCTGCCCGACACGAAACCCTCGACCACGCCCCTGGCCACCAGCTCCAGGCGGTGGATCTTCGCCATCGTGTCCGGCGAAAGAAGGCTCGTATAATCCGCCAGCGAATCCGTGTTCATAAAACCCGCCGATGCGTTTATTGTGCGGCAAAATCCGGGGCGCTGCCCTCCCGCCGGCAACACCGGCATCTTATTCGTCCGCCAGCAAAATTGCACGATACTTTTCCGGGGCAATCAATTGGCAAGAATCTCTTTTCCTGGCGATCTTTGGCCTTTATCATGCTGGATGCTTCAGAATCTGGAGACCTGAAATCATGGGACAGGCAAAAATGGCGAAGTGGGCGGCAATTCTTGTCCTTTTGGCCGCGGCCGGCTGCGGCGGGCAGATCGACCCGGAGTCGCAGAAGATTATTGACAAGGCGTCGGCGGCATATGAGGCCAAAGACGACAAGGCGGTCATCGCCGAGATGGACCAGTTCCTCGCCCGCAAAGGCTCGGCGAAGTATTCGGCGCCTGGCTGGCAGGTTCGCGGCAAAGCCAAGCTGCGGCTGGGCGATAAGGCCGGGGCAGAGTGGGACCTCGCCCAGGCGAGTATGCTGACCAGGGATGACGCCCTGCGGGCCGAGACGCTCGTCATGCTGGGCGACATAGCCTTCGACAAGGGCGACCCGGCCGGGGCGAAGAACAGATACGGCCAGGCCCTGGAACTGCTTTCAAAAGGCAAAAAATTACACGATCACGCCCTTTTGCGGATGGGCTGCGTCCTTCAATGCCTGGGCAACTGGGAAGATGCCGACCTGTATTTGCAGCGGGTGGATTATCTGTACCCCGACGGCGAAAGCGCCTGCCAGGCCCGGCTGATCGTCAACGCCCGCGCCTGGACGGCCCTCGTCGGCCAGTATGACGACGAAGCTGCCGCCAAACTGGAATCGCGGAGACTGACCGAAAAAGGTCTGGCCGCCTTTATTCAGCCGGCTGTTAGGAACGACAGGCTGGTTTACCTCGTGATGGCCGGACGGCACCAGACCCGACAGCAGGCCCAAGCCGCCATGCCGGCTGTCTTGCAGGCCGCCCCGCAGGCCGCGCTCGATGTAACAAAATGATGCTCCACCACAGCAAAGGAGAATTGAAATGAGGAATTGGTCATGCATTATGACGACCTTGTTCGTGATTGTTGGCGTGTCTGCGTTTTATGGATTGCGTGGTGCTACCCCAACGAGCAGCAGTACCCAACGGTTCGGCGATGGCTGATTGGACCGGAAGGCAATAGCGAGAAGGTTTTCAAGGCAATATATGAAATCGGCCAACAAGATCCTGATCCGGCGAACGCCGCTCTCGCCGAAAAGAAACTCAAATCGCTTCCGGCGAATTAAGCCCGTCAGGGCGAAAGGTTTGTAGCCCGCCGTGTAAACGGCGGGTATATCGGTCATAAAATCAAACCAGCCCCTTCAGGGGCGGCAGATTGCATACGCTTGGGGAGGCACGGTAAAGGAAAATAGGAATTGCACCGGATGTACGATATATATGGTTTTGTCTTGGATTGCATGATTGTCAAATGTGGTGTCGCCCCTGGCGGGGCTGGCTTTTCTCTCGACATGGACCCCGCCGCTCACGCGGCGGGCTACAAATCTTCCGCCCCTGCCGGGGCTGAATTTTTTTCTTTTACGCCAGCATCTGCTGGATGCGGTCGAGGCCCTTGTCGATCTGCTGCATCGAGGCGGCGAAGCTCAGGCGGACGCACTTGTCCTCGCCGAAGGCGTCGCCCGGAACCAGTGCGACCCTGGCGGTTTCAAGGGCTGCCTTCGCGAAATCGGCGGAGCTTTTAACCTCGACCGTGCCGATCTTCCTGCCGTAATGGCTGCTGACGTCGGGGAAGCAGTAGAACGCCCCGGTCGGCTCGACGCATTTTACGCCCTTGATGGCGTTGAGCCGCTTTGCCATATGCTGGCCTCGCCGCTCGAACTCGGCCCGCATTTTTTCGACGAAGGCCGGCGCCTGCGGATCGGTGTACGCCGCCAGGGCGCCCGCCTCGGCGAAACTGACCGGATCGGTCGTCTCGTGGCTCATCTGGCGTTTGATGGCCGCAATAGCGTCCTTCGGCCCGGCCGCCCAGCCGAGCCGCCAGCCGGTCATCGAATATGTCTTGCTCAGACCGTTGAACGTTATCGTCCGATCCGGCAGGCGGCTGTCCAGCGAGGCGAACGAGACGAACTTTGTCCGGCCGTAGATGAGCTTCTCGTATATCTCGTCGGAAAAAACTATCAGGTCGGTCTTGAGCACCGCCTGGGCCAGGTCGGCCAGTTCCTGCGGCGAATAAGTTACGCTCGTCGGATTGGATGGTGAATTAAGGACAAGAATTTTCGCGCCTCGGGCGGCGTCCAGCACCTGTTTTGGCGTGATCTTGAATCCGCTTTCGACGCCGGCCGGCAGAATGACCGGCCTGCCGCCGGCCAGACGGACCATCTCAGGGTAGCTTACCCAGTACGGCGCGGGGATCAGCACACCGTCGCCCTCGTCGAGCAGGGCCTGGAAGGCCGCGTAGAGCGCGTGCTTGCCTCCGAAAGTAACAACCACCTGCTCCGGGGCCACGTTCAGCGAGTTTTCGCGGGCCAGCTTGTCGGCGATGGCCTTTGCCAGCGGCCGGGCCGAACGGGGCGTGTATTTCGTGTCGCCGGCGTCAAGGGCCGCCTTGGCCGCGTCCTTGATGAACTGCGGCGTGTCGAAATCCGGCTCGCCGGCGCCGAAGGCGACCACGTCGATCCCCTCATCCTTCATCTGCCTGGCGCGCGAGGTTATAGCGATCGTGGCGCTTTCCTGAACGGCCTGTATCCGCTTTGAGAGTTTCATGGAAATTTTCTCCTCTGGCCGGCGAATAGGTTAGCCGGCCGCGGATAAATGTCAAACCAAATGCGGAACGGGCGCAAATAAAACGGGCGGCCGGTCTGTCCGCCGGTCGCCCGCGTTTTTCGCCCTTGAATCGGCGGCCTGCGCCGTCAATCCGGTTTTGCCGGTATATATCCAGTCAGGGTCAAAAACCGGTTGGCGTTCAGAATCTGGAAGCCGCTCTTGAAAGCCGCGTCGCGGGTTTTATTGAACTCCTCAAGTTCCTTCAAAGCCAGTTCCTTGATAGCCTTCACGCGTTCGTCATCCTCGGGAAGGACCGCGCCCAGCGTTTCGGGCGCCTCGCCCAGAACCACGTAGTCGGTGTTGGCGTCGATGTCGTCGGCGATTTTTCCGCCGCAGGCGACGATGTATTTTTTGATCTGGTCGATCTTGCGTTTGCGTTCATCCGAAGACCTCGCGGCCCTGCCCGTGCCGTACAGGTCAAAATCGCCCTTGACCACGAAATTGAAGCTCTTGATCGGATCGACGATCGGGTTGGTGATGACGTCTCCGGCCAGTATGGGGTCGCCCCTCCTCTGCTCGACTATGCGGCATTCGGAGAATCGCCTGTCGGTATCTATGACGACCAGCTTGGCCTTGCATTTGATCTTCAGGTATTCGTCCCACTCCTTGTCGAGCTGGTCGGCGCTCTTGTCCTTCGCGACAAGGTCGGCTTTTCGCGGAACCCGCCCGGCATATACGGAGAACGTCATGCCCGGCTTGACCTTTTCATCCGAGCCGATGTCGATGTAGCATATATTGGTGCCATCGGGAACCCTCAGCACCTTGCCGTTGAACCCGATCTGCGGTTCCTGGTCGGGGATCATTTGCCTTTTAAGATCAGCATACTTCTGCTTTTCCGCTTCCAGGGCCTTCAGGAGCTTGAGGTTTTCACGGCGCACAATCGTGTTATCACTATCCAGTTCGGCGATTTTCTTGTCAAGCCCCTCCCGGGCCTGCTTGTGTTCGGCCTTAACCTCCTCGAGTTTCTTTGAATAATCCTTCTGATTCTTGTCGGCAAGGTCAAGGGCCTCTTTCAATTTCTGCTGCCACTCCGCGGCCTTGGCGGTTATGTCAGCCTGAAGCTTGGGGATATTGGCCTTTTCTTCCTCATACTTGGTCTTCCATGAGGCCAATTCAACATCAAGCTTTTTATTCTGTTCCCAGGCCGCAATGGCCATGTTGTACGCGTCTATCGTTTCGTTAACCAGGCTTTGACGGGACTGGGCGGCGGCGTCATCTTTTCCGCCCAGCTTAAAGGCGCTTTTGCGGGTGTCGTTATGATAGAAAGCTTCCATGGCCTTCAGGGCGCCCTCGACGGTCATGTTTTCGGCGGGAAAGACCTTATCGAGCAGCACCTTGCGGTCGCGAAGCAGGTCGGCAATCATGCTGGACGTGGGCTGGTTCTTGCCCTTTCTGTCGGAATAGTTCGCCAACCATTCGCGGGCATAGCGCTGAACGGGCGCGTCGCCGGATTTGTACGAAAATTCGACCGAACTGTCCTGTTTGGAGGTCTTGTTGACGGTGCTGTCGCCCAGGACCGGCTCAAGAAATTCCTCCAGCGTGGTGGCGGTCTTCTTGTATTTCTGCGATTCCTGATAGAAAACCACGGCGAAGACGGCGGCGATGACGAACAGGAACACAAACGCCACTGTCAGGATCAGATATGTCGGCCCCGTGCGTCGTTGAACTACGCGTGCCATGTTATGACTCCTAAAAGGCCCTGTTAAATCGTGTCCGGGCATCCGGACCCAACCTGGTGCGGCCCCGGATTCAGTTGACGTCGGCCCCTTCCCGGCCTGTGCTTAATATACCGGGACAGGCGAAAAAAGTCCATTTCTATAACTATCGTCAAATCAGACCTTAAACTCAATAGTTTTTTACTGCTGGCCGCCGCCCAGTTTTTTTTCCAACAGGTCCTGGACCTGCCGGGCGGCCGCCGCGCCTCGCGACTTCTGCATGACCTGGCCCATCAGGAATCCGAATGCCTTCTTCTGCTTTTTTCCGCCCTGCCGCACGTCCTGGACGGCCGAGGGGTTGTCGGCGATGGCCTGATCGACCCATTTTTCAATCTGGCCGGCGTCGGTTACCGCCAGCAGGCCTTGTTTCATGGCGATCTGTCGGGGGTTTTGCCGGCCGGCGATCATCAGATCGAAGACCTTCGCGGCGGCAGTGGCGTTTATTTCCTGATCGGCGAGCATCTTCGCCAGTTCGGCAAGCTGTTCGACGGCCAGTCCGATCTCGGCTATCTGGCAGCCGCGTTCGTTGGCGATGGCCGCCCCACGCCCAAGCAGCAGATTCACCGACCGCTTGGGATCGGCCCCGGCCTTTACAGCCCCGTCCAGCAGGTCGCCCGTCGGGCCGTCCTGGGTCAGCGCATCTGCATCCTTGAAGGCCAGACCGTATTCCTTTATGTACCTCTCCCGCCGCTGGAGGGGCAGTTCGCCCACCTGCGAGCGGATCGACTCCAGCCAGGTCTCGCCGACCTCCACGGGGGCAAGGTCAGGCTCCGGAAAATACCGGTAGTCGTGAGCCTCTTCCTTTTCACGCTGGAAGACGGTCGCCATGCGCACGTCGTCCCAGCCGCGGTTCTGCTTGCTGAGCTTTTCCAGGCTGAATCCCTCCGGATCGGCCCGCCATTCTTCCGTCTGCCTGCCGATCTCGAACGCGACGGCGGCCTCAAGGGCCTTGAAACTGTTGAGGTTCTTGACCTCGACGATCGGCGTCTTATAGGTTTTGCCGGCCGAGGCGATGTGCAGATTGATGTTCGGCTCGAACCGTATATGCCCCATCTGCATGTTAGCCTGCGATGCGCCCAGCCAGCGGACCAGCCTCTGCATCGCGCGGGCATATGCGCCGGCCTCGTGCGACGAATTGATGTCCGGCTCGGACACTATCTCCAGCAGCGGCACGCCTGCGCGATTCAGGTCCACGCCCGTGTGGTCCGCGTGGTCGTGGATGTTCTTGCCGGCGTCCTCCTCCAGGTGCGCCCGGCGGATGCGGACCTTCTTGACCGCCCCGTCGTCCAGCGGCACCTCGATCCATCCGTCGCGGCAGATTGGCAGGTCGTACTGGCTGATCTGATAATTTTTCGGCAGGTCGGGATAATAATACCCTTTGCGATCCCATTTGGAAAATCCGCCCGCCGAGCAGTTGAGGGCCAGGCCTACCTTGATCCCCAGTTCCAGGGCCTTGCGGTTCATCACGGGCAGCACGCCCGGCATGCCCAGGCAGACCGGGCAGACGTTGGAGTTCGGGGGATCGCCGAAGCGGTTGGGGCAGCGGCAGAACATCTTGGTGGCCGTGTGAAGCTCGACGTGAATCTCGAGTCCCACGATCGGTTTGACGTCCGGATCGCCTTCAACCATCGATCAGCACCTCACAGGTCCTTCGGGCTTTACCCGGGCGGAAGCGGCGGCGGCTCATATGTGTCGTTTGTGTCGTCCGGTTTTTTGGCCGGGTCTGGCTCTTCGGGCTTTTCCCACCAGCCGGGCGGCTTTTCCTTAGATTCGCGGACCCCGCGAAGCTTGTAGAGCGCCTCCTCGGAGATCGTGTCGGTGCTTTTCAGGCGATCAATCGTGTCGGTCGGCTTGATCTGCGAGGCCAGCCTTTCGAGCAGTTGGCCCTCATCGGAAACCGTGTCCGTCGCGTTTCCAACGAGGATATCCTGGGCCTCCTCGGCTTTTTTGGCGGCCTGGGGATCGACCGGACGCATCGCCGCGGACCCGAATTTCCGTTTCAGTTCGTCGGGCGAGGCAAATATCGCGATAAACCCGCAATCCATGCAGGCCCGCGCCGTGGCGACAAGGTATTTGTGGCTGGATTGGCCGGGCAGCATCGCTGACGGCGGCAGCATAAGCAGGTCGGTCCGGGTATTCATGAGCGTGCTGAACCGCTCGCTGCCGCACAGCGGGCATTTAATCTCGGTTGTATGTGGCATATTGTTTCCTTCCCAATTTTCTTTTCCGGCAAACGGATTTCAGGATTGTACCATCTTTGCCATCAGATTGCATGTCCCGGATGTTTTTTCGAACATTCTTGCCGCCCGCAGCAGCGTGCCTTCCGAAAGCACCGGCCCGACAAGCTGCATTCCTATCGGCAGGCCTGAGGCGGATAGCCCGGCCGGAATGCTCACGCCCGGCAGGCCCGCAAGGTTCAGCGAGATAGTATAGATGTCGGCAAGATACATCTGAATAGGGTCGGCGGTCTTCTCGCCGAGCTTGAACGCGGTCGTCGGGCTGGTCGGGCAGATGAGCGCGTCGCACGACTTGAACGCCTCGTCGAAATCGTTCTTGATGAGCCGGCGGACCTTCATGGCCTTGAGGTAATAGGCGTCGTAATAGCCGCTGGACAAGACGTAGGTTCCGAGCATTATCCGGCGCTTTACCTCGTCGCCGAAGCCTTCGGCCCGGCTTTTGGAATACATGTCGATGATGTCTTTGACCGGCCCGGCGGTGCGATGGCCGTAGTGGGCGCCGTCGTAGCGGGCCAGGTTGCTGGACGCCTCGGCCGTGGCGACAATGTAATAACAGGCGACGGCGTAGGAACTCAACTGCCCGCCTGGCCCGACATCGATGCGGCTGTGCGGCAGCGAGACCTCGACGGCCGTAGCGCCCAGAGATTTGTATGTTCCGACGGCCTTGTCGATGGCCGAGCGGATCTCGGAGTCGAGGGCCTGGCCGAAGAATTCCTTCGGCAGGCCGATCCGCAGATTTTTCAGCGGCGTTTCAAGTTCCGCGAGGTAATCCGGCACGTCGGCCGGCAGGCTGGTCGAGTCGCGGCTGTCGTGGCCGGCGATCGCCCGCAGCAACAGGGCGCAGTCGGCGGCATCGCGGGTTATGGGGCCTATCTGGTCAAGGCTCGACCCGTAAGCGACCAGGCCGTACCTGCTGACCCGGCCGTAGGTCGGCTTGAGTCCGACCACGCCGCACAGCCCGGCCGGCTGGCGGATCGATCCGCCGGTATCGCTGCCCATGGCCGCCGCGGCAAGCCCCGCCGAGACCGCCGCCGCCGAACCGCCCGACGACCCGCCCGGCACGCGCGACGTATCCCACGGATTGCGGGTGGTCCTGGTCGCGCTGTTTTCCGTGCTGGAACCCATCGCGAACTCATCCAGGTTTGTCTTGCCAAGAATCACCGCCCCGGCCGCGAGAAGCTTTTCAGCCACGCAGGCAGAATACGGCGAATGGAAATTCGCCAAAATCTTTGACGAGCAGGTCGTCCTGCCGAAATCGGTGCAGATGTTGTCCTTGAGGGCGACCGGCACGCCGGCCAGCGGCCCCACGGACTCGCCGCGGCTGATCGCCGCGTCAATCTGCCGCGCCTGGTCCATCGCACGGTCGGCGAAGACCTCGTTGTATGCGCAGATCGCCGGTTCCAGCCGCTCGATGGCGGCAAGATAGGCCTTGGCGACGTCGACGGCCGACAATTTGCCGGCCGCAATCGCGCTTGCCGTCTCGCACGCCGTCAGATTTGTGATTCCGCTCATGGCTTTCTCAATCAGCCCGTTTCTTTCGTGGCACGGACGTCTCGTCCGTGTGTCCCAGGGGCGTCTCGCCCCTGGAATGCAAAAACAACAACAGCCACGACCGAGACGGTCGTGGAACACACGGGCAAGATGCTCGTGCCACTTTTACAACAGCCCGCTCATCTATTGGCTGTCGTCTATGACCTTGGGGACCGCGAAGAAATCGCCGTCTCGCTGCGGGGCATTGGCAAGGGCCTGATCCGGCTTGAGCGACTCACCCGGCGAGTCGTCGGCCAGTACGTTCCGCAGTTCCACCGCGTGGGCCATCGGCTCGATGCCGTCGGTGTTGAGCTCCTGCAGCTTGCCGACGTAATCGAGTATAGCCGACAACTGCCGGCCGAACGTCCCGACCTGCTCATCCGCCAGTTCGATCCTGCCGAGCTTGGCTATGTGCCTGACAAGCTCATTGTCGATCTTCTGGGGCATCGAAACCTCTAGAACAAACCGACGACGTTTCCGTCCTTGTCAAGATCGACGTCCATGAAGGCCGGCCGGCTGGGCAGGCCCGGCATGGTCCGCATGGTTCCCAGTATCGGGTAGAGGAATCCCGCGCCCGCCGACGCCCGGACCTCGCGGATCGGCACGGTGAAGCCCTTGGGCACGCCCTTGAGCGACGCGTCGTGCGAGAGCGACAGGTGCGTCTTGGCCATGCAGATCGGCAGTTTCGACAGGCCGGCATTTTCGTAAGCCTTGATCTGCTGCTCTGCCGTCGGCTCGTATGTTACGCCGGCTGCGTGATAGACCTTCTTGGCGATAGTCTCGATCTTTTCCTTGATGGACATCTCGTCGGGATAAAGCAGCTTGAACTTCGAAGGCTTCTGGCAGGCGGAGACCACGGCCTCGGCCAGTTCGATAGCGCCCTTGCCGCCCTGCTCCCAGTGCCGGCTGATGACGGCGGCCTCGGCCCCGGCGGCTTCTGCCGCCTTGCGGGCGTATTCCAGTTCGCCCTGGCTGTCGGTGTAAAAATGGTTCACCGCAACCACGACCGGCACGCCGAACATCTTGGCGATCTCGATGTGCCTCTGGAGATTGCATATCCCCTTTTCCAGCAGGGGCAGGTTCTCGCGGGTGTAGGCGTCGTCGAGGGGCTTGCCCGGGGAGACCTTCGGCCCGCCTCCGTGCATCTTGAGCGCCCGGACGGTGGCCACCAGCACCACGCAGTTGGGCGACAGGCCGCTTATGCGGCACTTTATGTTGAAGAACTTTTCCATGCCTATGTCGGCGCCGAAGCCGCTCTCGGTAACCACGTAGTCGGCCAGCTTCAGCGCGATGCGGTCTGCGACTATCGAGTTGTTGCCGTGCGCGATGTTGGCGAACGGGCCGGCGTGAACGAAGGCCGGCTGGCCTTCCAGCGTCTGCATCAGGTTGGGCTTGATGGCGTCCTTCATCAGCACGGTCAGCGCGCCGGTTACGCCCAGGTCCTCGGCTGTTACCGGCTTGCCGGACTTGTCCATGCCGATAATCATCCTGCCCAGACGGGCACGCATGTCATGAAGATTCTCGGACAGCGCCAGGATCGCCATGATCTCGCTGGCGACGGAGATGTCGAACCCGCTCTGGCGAGGCCTGCCGTCGTCTTCCGTGCCCAGCCCGACCAGCACGTTCCGCAGCGCCCGGTCGGACACGTCCATCACCCGCCGCCAGGTGATCGAATACGGGTCGATGTTCAGCCGGCGGAGCTTGATCTTGGCAAGCTCGGCGTCGGTGAGGTTGTCCTCGTGCAGAATCCTGGCGTCGATCGCGGCGGCGACCAGATTGTGCGAGATCGAGACGGCGTGTATGTCGCCGGTCAGGTGGAGGTTGAACTCTTCCATCGGGATGACCTGGCTGTAACCGCCGCCGGCCGCCCCGCCCTTGATGCCGAACGTCGGACCCATCGACGGCTGGCGGATGCACAGGAAAATCTTTTTGCCGATCCGGCCCATCGCCTGCGCCAGGCCTACCGAAGTGGTCGTCTTGCCCTCGCCCAGCGGCGTGGGCGTGATGGCCGTTACGTCGATGTACTTGCCGTTGGACTTGCCGGCCAGACGCTCAAGGATGTTCAGCTTGACCTTGGCCTTCACGTCGCCGTAAGGCTCAAGCTCTGCCGGCAGAATGCCCGCCTGGGCGGCTATCTCGGTGATAGGCCTGGGTTTGGCGGCCCGGGAAATTTCTATGTCGGACGGAACCTTGGGCATCTGTTGCTTCTCCTTAAAAGTTTTAAATGTCAGTTTATCCGCAAGGCGGGAAGTTTATTCCGGCCCCAGCCGCAATGCAAGCCCGCACTTGAACGATTTCCGCCGAAGCCAATTTTGTCCTTGCTATTTTGGGATATAATCGGAAATTAATAACAGGAATACTGATATAAGCCGACGACGGCGGAGTAGGCTCGCCGGTTGGTGGCGCCCCCAAGCGTTGTTTGATTGGGGGTGGGATTGCATATCTGTTTCTGTCTGATTATGCACAAGACTTTATTTCGCCCCTTCAGGGCTTGAATATTTATTATTGCACTGTTTTCCCAGGGCTTCGCCCTGGGCTGTAATATTGCGCCCCATTGGGGCTGCACGATTTCGCATTCATTGAAATATCGGTTAATGCAGCGCATGATGTTCCGAACGACAGATGTTACGCCCTAAAAGGGCAAAATATGATAGCCCAGGGCAACGCCCTGGGAATCGGCGAGAAATAAAGCCGTAAAGCCCTGAAGGGGCGAAATAAGGTGTAACCTGGTTCATTAATAAAGAGCTTCATAGAGTTGCATGGCAGGTCGTCTTGAAATGAGGTTACAGATATAGATGCTGGTAGCACAGTGTCCATCCTGCAAGCGGCTGCACCCGGCGCCGAAGACCATTGAAGGCAAAAAGGTCAAATGCAAGGACTGCGGGCATGAGTTCGTGGCCAGGGTTGTTTCGTCGGAGGATTTCCGCGGCCAGCCCCGCCGGTCAAAGCCCGCTCAATCCCCCGAGACAGCCAAAGCCGCCGCACCGGCCAAAGCCGATGAATCCGCCCAGGAAGAGGATGTCGTCGCCCAGCCTATCGAGGACGACTCGCAGCCTTTCGTGGCTTTTCCGCGGGCGTCTGCCGACGATGCGCCGGCCGCGGCCGCAAAGCAGATCGACCCGTCCCAGGCGACCTCGGTCAAGTGCCCCCATTGCAATTTCTGCCACGACATGCCGAAATCCGCAATCGGCAAGACGATTACCTGTCCGTCGTGCGGGAACGATTTTATGGCCAGGATACAGATGGACGACATTTCACCTGAGATGCTTGCGTCAATTCCGACCGGCCTGGCGGCCGTGGCGGACGTCGATGACAGCCTGTCGGCAGGTTCGGCATCGAGGGGCGAAGAAAAGTTCTTCTCGGGCTACGCCGCCGTAAACACCATCGGCACCGGCGAGGCGAGCACCATCTGGCAGGTTAAAAAAGAGGAAATGGCGGAGATATTCGCCCTCAAGCAGGTCGTCAAGCGGTCCGGCAAGGATTTCGCCATGGACCAGGCGGAAAACGAATACCAGGTCGGCTCAAAGTTCAATCATGCCAACGTCAGGCGGGTGCTGGAGATTCACCGCGTCCGACAGCTCCTCTTTGTCAAGGAGATACATCTGGTCATGGAGCATTGCCCCGGCAAGAGCCTCAACGATTACACGCCCGGCACGCTGGTGTCGATATTGAACGTCTTTCTCCAGACGGCCAAAGGTCTCCAGTACATCCACGAACAGGGATACGTGCACGCGGACATCTGCCCGGAGCACGTCATATCCTCGCCGGAAGGACAGGTCAAGATCATCGACCTGGGCGAATGCTGCACGACCCTCACCGTCAAGCCCAAGCCCAGAGAACTGGTCCAGTTCGGTTCCCCGGAGCTGATGCTCTGCCGGCCTATCGACAAGCGGACAGACATCTACAGCTTCGGGGCCACGCTGTTCTGGACCCTCGTCGGCGAGAGGCCGGCCATCACCGAAAAAGACCGCCAGGAAACGCTCGAAAAACAGCTTTCGGCCCAGCCGGCCGGCCTGAGAAACCTTGTCATCTCATGCATAGCGCTCAACCCCACCGAACGCGCAGGCGACATGGCCGAAGTCATCGCCAAACTCGAATCGCTCAGTTGACCAGTCTGCGCCTGATTTCGTCTGCGTTCAGGCCGGCGACGGCGAATTCTTTTCGGGCGCTGGTCTGGCCGTAAAGCAATTTGACGGCGTTTTTCTTCAGGCCCAGACTTTTGGCCAGCAATTCGGCGATGGCGGCGTTTGCCTTGCCTTTTTCCGCCGGGGCGCAGACGGCGATCTTCAGGCAGTCGCCCAGCGCGCCGGCGATCCGGTCGCGCGAGGACCCCGGCACGGCCTTGACGGACAGAACCGCACCGCCGGCAATATCGCGAATCGCAAGTTTATCGATCTGGTTCATTGCGGCAAGGCGGGATTATAAGATCAGCCGGCCATAAATTTCAAATTCATTGGACCGGAAGATTCTTCCGTTTTCCGGCAAATTCCGCCAAATACGGAGGGGAAAAGCGGAATAGCGACGGCGCATCCGCACCTGACCAAGGATGAATCTCCCCGAAACAAAAACAGCCGGGAAAACCGGCTGTCATTCGCCTTTTTCAGGCGGTTTCTGAAACCTGGGCGTCATGCGGCGATCTGCACGAACGCCGACCTGAGCGTCTCGACCACGTTTATGACTTCCTGGATCTTTTTCACGTCGCACTGGGCATTGGCCTTGGTCAGCTGCCCGAGCATGAAGTTGTAAAGTGCCCGCATATTGGCAGTTATGTCCCCGCCGGCCTGCATGTCCATGCAACTGTCCAACGCCACGATTATATCCACGGTCTGGCCGAGATACTTGCCTTTGGCCGCGAAATCGCGGGCGTTGATGGCCCCGATCGCCTGCCTTAAGTACCGCAGGGCACGGTCGTAAAGCATGACCAGCAACTTGCCCGGCGACTGCGTTGAAACCGACAGGTTCGTATATGCCGCCGCTACCGTGGACATTTGAGTCTCCTGAACCGGATATGCCTTTTCCTGCTGAAAATCCGGCTTACATGATGATTATCGCTTCATTTGGATTTTGCTGAAGGCCTTATCCAAATAACTGTCGATGGATTAACAATCCCCTGACAGCCTGTCAGGGACTCTTAAAATGTGTCGCGGGCGGAGGACGATTTTCGGCCCGAAACGCGGCTGATTCCGCCGGAACCGTCGTCGCCTTTTCAAGCGTCGATGAGCGGCAGACAAATTTTTCCCGGGGTTGATATATGCGGGCGGGGCGAATATGCTATCGGCCTTTGCGGAAAGGGTACCGGGATGATAGAGCTTTACTGGAAAAACGCGACGAGCGAGGTGGTCGGCGAAGACCACGGCGTAACCGAATCTGACATCGAATCCGTCTCGCCGATGATTCACAAGGCGATGGCTGCGGTGAGCGCCCAGATATCAGCCGGCAGGCTCGGCTATGCGGCCCTGCCATCGGGCCGGCCTGAATACGCCCGGCAGGTCAAGGCCCTGGTCGAAAAGCACAAGCCCGACACCACCGACCTGCTCGTGCTGGGCATAGGCGGCAGCGCGCTTGGCAACATCGCGCTTCAGTCGGCCCTGAACCCTGCCACATACAACATGCTCAGCGACTCCAAGCGCGGCGGCCCGCGGCTGTTCGTGCTGGACAACGTGGACCCTGCCCTTGTGGGCGACACGCTGGCGCTGGCCATGCGAAAGGCCAAGAGCCTGGTTGTGAACGTCATTTCCAAGAGCGGCGAGACGGCCGAGACGGCCGCACAGTTCATGATCGTCCGCGAGATGCTAAAGAAGAAGCTCGGCGACGGTTTTGCGAAGCGGATCGTAGCCACGACTGACATGAACAAGGGCACGCTGCACGATATCGCCGTCAAGGACGGCTACGACATGCTGCCGGTTCCCGACGACGTGGGCGGACGCTTCAGCGTTCTGACGCCGGTGGGGCTGTTCAGCGCGGCGATGTGCGGCATCGACATAGACCAGCTTCTGGCCGGGGCCGCCGCCATGAAGGTCCGCTGCGAAAATCTCGACCTGCGGGCGAATCCGGCGTGCGTGCTGGCCGCCGTGAAATATCTGATGATGAAGGCCAAGGGCAAGCCGATGCACGTGATGATGCCCTATTCCAACCGCCTGTACTACCTGGCCGACTGGTATCGCCAGCTCTGGGCCGAGTCGCTCGGCAAGCGGCAGGCCCGCTCCGGCGGCGAGGTCTTCGTCGGGCCAACGCCGATCAAGGCGCTGGGCGCGACCGATCAGCACAGCCAGGTGCAGCTCTATCGCGAAGGGCCAAACGACAAGTTCACCCAGTTCGTCGAGGTGGACGAGCATCCGCGCGAGGTCCGCGTGCCGGACGTGTTCGCCGACATCCCCGGCCTGAGCTACTTGCGAAAGGCCAAGCTCGGCAAGCTCCTCAACGCCGAGAAGCAGGCCACCGAGTACGCGATGGCCGTCTCGAAGCGGCCCAGCGTTACGCTCCGGCTCGACGCCATCACGCCCCACAGCGTCGGCGAGTTCATTTACCTGTACGAGTTCACCACCAGCCTCATGGGCGAACTGCTCGATATCAATCCCTACGACCAGCCGGCCGTAGAACTCGGCAAAAAGGCCGCCTTCGCCCTCATGGGCCGCGACGGTTACAACGACATGGCCAAAGAAATCCGATCCTTCACGAGGGTCGATAAAAAATTCCTGGCGTAATTTTTACAGAAATTTACAATTAAAGAATGTAAATAATTTCCACGTGATATTTTGACGCATTAAGTAGCCGTGGTTTGACAGTAAATCGTACTCGCTATTTGTTGAATCATAGCCACGGGCGCAAGCCCGTGGAAAATGACGGTGATAAGGAAAGAGTCCCGCCTCGGCGGGACGATTGAAGGCGGGCTATGGGACATACGTATACGGATATTGCTTTGCATATTGTGTTCGGGACCAAACGGAGACAGCCGGACAAAAAACAGGAAAATTTCCGGAACTTTTCGCGGTCTCGGGCGTCGAATATATGGAACGCCTGAATAACGGAAAAAAATCTCGAAAGGAGATAATTATGAAACGCAAAGGATTCACACTGGTTGAGTTGCTGGTGTCCGTCGCCATGTTCGCGATACTGGTTACGATTCTACTGCCGAGCCTCGGCAGGACCCGCTCGATTGCGACGAAGAAGGCCTGTCAATCGAACCTCAGCAGCATCGCCAAGGCCCTGAATCTGTACGGCGGCGATTACAACGACAGCTTCCCATGGATATGCTCGGACTCCGACACCACCTGCAACTACAATTTCCGGTCCGACATGCGGGATATGGTGGCGAACGACAACTTCTACACGCTTCTGTCCTCCACCAGCGACAACACCAATACCTGCGAGAACCTCAATATGCTGGTCAAAAGGGATTCGGTGTCGTACAAGGCGTTCCTTTGCCCGGCCGGGCCGGCCAAACTGTTCGAGGATCGCAAGGGCAGATTCGGCTTCAAGACTTCCGGCGAACCGAAGATCCAATGCCAGTACGGCTATCACGCGGGTTGGAAGTATTCCACAAAAGACGGCGTGCTGAACTCGGCGGCCCTTAATGAGAACCTCTCCGGCGATTTCATCATCATGGCCGACATGAATCCCAACAAGAACACGCCATTCCTTGACCTGAGCAGCGAGAAATGGACCCACGGCAAAAATGAAGGCGTCAATATCCTGAAGTATAACGCCTCCGTGGTCTGGTCAACGACTGTGAATTGCGACTTGGGCGAGCACAGCCTGTATATGGCCGGCACGACCGCCGCCTCCGACGAAAAGAGTATAACGCCCGACGTTCCGCTCGACAGCAACGACTCGGTCCTGTACGTCTCGGGCCAGTAAAACAGTTATCGCGGATAATCGGACCGATTGTGAAGCCCATTCGGGCCTGATAGTGTGTATGAAAACGTAGCATGGGCGTCTCGCCCATGAGTACCACGGCCGTCCCGGCCGTGAATTCTGTTCCAAAAACAGGGGCGAGACGCCCCTGATACTCACGGGCAAGATGCCCGTGCTACGGCCCGAACCGCTTTTCATACACGCTCTGGTAGGCTGCGCCAGTAGTGGAGCAGTCAGAAGACGTCACTATCGGGCCGGACAGCGAGACGGCGATGGCCGTTTTTCGCCCGCATTTGTTTTATTTTCCGGAATAGGGGCTATAATGGGGATATAAAGCGGAAGGTTGAACAATGATCGAGCGCAAAGGAGCCGTAACATTCAAGGGCAGCCCGCTGACTCTGCTGGGTCCGGAGCTAAAGTGCGGCCAGGCGGCCCCCGACGCGGTGCTGTTGGCCAACGATCTTTCGGAGTTCCGCCTGTCGGGCCTTCGCGGAAAAAAAGTCGTGGTCTCGACGGTGCCATCGCTGGACACGCCAGTCTGCGACATCGAGACTCGCACATTTAATCAGAAGGCCGCGGCCATGGGCGGGGATGTAACGATACTGGCCGTCAGCATGGACCTGCCGTTCGCCCAGGCCCGCTGGTGCGGCGCGGCGGACGTCAAGAGCGTCCGCACGCTGTCCGACCATCGCGAAGCGGCGCTGGGCCTGGCCTGCGGGCTGCTGATAAAGGAACTGAGGCTGCTGGCCCGCTGCGTATTTCTCATCGACCCGGCCGGCACGGTCAGATACGTCCAGCTTGTCAAAGAGATTTCCAGCGAGCCGGATTATGAGGCTGTCTGCCAGGCCCTGGCCAGGATATAATAAGAGCCTATCCGAATAACTACGATGAGCAGCCATTGTAGTTATCCGGATAGGCTCTAAAGCTCGAAAGGCCGCGCGCGGCGCGGATGATCCGAAAGGGTATTTATAATCACTAACGAGAAGGAGAAAGCATGACTGTTCAGAGAAAAGAAGTTTACAAGTGCGAGGTGTGCGGGATTATCGCCGAGGTGCTGGAAGAAGGCGCCGGCGAGATGATCTGCTGCGGCGAGCCGATGAGGCTGGTGAAGGAAAACACCGTGGACGCCTCGAAGGAAAAGCACGTCCCGGTCCTCGAGAAGACCGCCGACGGCTGGCTGGTCAAGATCGGAAGCGTCCCGCACCCGATGGAACCCAAGCATTACATCCAGTGGATCGAGCTTATCGCCGACGGGCGGTCATACCGCGCGTTCTTAAAGCCCGGCGAGGCGCCGCAGGCGCTGTTCCCGGTCAAGGCCGAGAAGGTCTCGGCCCGCGAATACTGCAACCTCCACGGCCTGTGGAAATCCTGACGAAACCGGCCACGGGCCAATGTCAACTGACGGAAAAGGAATCCCAAAATGATGAATGAAAAGGTTTTGGCGGAGTTCAACAACCAGATAAAGGAAGAGATGTTCTCGGCCCACCTGTACCGCTCGATGGCGGCGTGGTTCGAGTCGCTCAATCTCAGGGGCTACGCAAAGTGGATGCGCGTGCAGGCCGGCGAGGAAGACGCGCACGCGGCGAAGTTTTTCGACTTCATTATCGAACGCGGCGGGCGGGTGGCGCTCCAGCAGATCAACCAGCCGCCGCATTCGTGGAACTCGCCGCTGGAGGCGTTCGGGGCCGGCCAGGGACATGAGGAGCACATCACGCGGCGGATAAACTTTCTGGTCGATCTGGCCCGGGCCGAAAAGGACAACGCCGCCGAGAATTTCCTCCAGTGGTTCGTCGCCGAGCAGGTCGAGGAGGAGGCCAACGCCGCCGAGATCGTCGGCAAACTCAGGATGATCGGCAATTCCGCCGGCGGGCTGCTGGTGCTCGACCACCATCTTGGCAAACGCGGCGAGAAAGACTAATATCCGCCATCATGCGGGATGTTTTCAAGGCACAAAAGGTTACTGACAGGGTCTGGTGGGTCGGCGCGATCGACTGGAGCGTCAGGGATTTCCACGGCTATCTGACCAGCCGGGGCACGACGTATAACGCCTACCTGGTTATGGCCGACAGGATAACCCTGCTCGACACGGTCAAGGCCGGCTATTTCGACGAGATGATGGCCCGCATCGCCTCCGTCGTCGATCCGGCGAAGATCGAGGTCATCGTTTCCAATCACAGCGAGCCGGACCACAGCGGCGAACTGACGCGGACCATCGAGACGATCAGGCCCAAGGAGGTCTGGGCGTCTAAGAACGGCGCGCAGGCCCTGGACGATTATTTCCGGCTCGACGGCAGGGTCAAGGCCCTGGAAGACGGCCAGTCGATGAACCTGGGCAGCGCCAAGCTCACGTTTGCCGAGACCCGCATGGCCCACTGGCCCGACAGCATGGTAACCTACCTGCACGAGGACAGACTGCTGTTCAGCCAGGACGCCTTCGGGATGCACCTTGCCAGCTACGAGCGGTTCGCCGATGAAATTCCCCGCGCCGTGCTGGACTGCGAGGCGGCGAAATACTACGCCAACATCCTGCTGCCGCTGTCGAATTTCGTGGCCAAGGCAATCGAGAAGGTCTCGGCCCTGAACGTGCCGCTGGACATCATCGCGCCAGACCACGGGCCGATCTGGCGGAAAGACCCCATGCAGATCGTTAAGGCATATACGGCCTGGGGGGAGCAGAAGCGGACCAACAAGGCCATTGTCGTCTTCGACACCATGTGGAAGAGCACCGAGCTTATGGCCCGGGCCGTTGGCGAAGGCCTTGCGGCGGGCGGGGCGAGGGTCCGGCTGATGCCGATGACCGGCAACCACCGCAGCGACGTTGCCACCGAAATCCTCGACGCCGGCGCGCTGGTCCTGGGCTCGCCGACGATCAACAACGAAATATTCCCCACGCTGGCCGACGTGCTGACCTACATTCGCGGCCTGAAACCCAAGGGACTGATCGGGGCCGCCTTCGGCTCCTACGGCTGGAGCGGCGAATCCACCAAAGACCTCAACGCCGTCCTGGAGGAAATGAAGGTACAGGTCGTCGCCGAACCCGTCCGAGCCAAATATTCCCCGACAAACGACGTTCTCAAACAGTGCTACGACCTGGGCCTCAAAGTCGCCGAAAAACTGCCGAAATAAATATTACCAACCATGGAGTGGTCAATGAACTTTACCTCGATCAAGATTGCTGGCGCTGATGCAATCCGGATACTTAATGATTATCGCTCGAAATATGCAACTACCGGTCAGTATCCATTTCTGATCGGCGACCATCAGGAATTAGAACGGGTTCAGGAAAACGCCGAATTCAATAAACAATATCCTACGGATATTATCCAGACATCTCTCGGCATTAATATTGCAGAATGGATCGCAGAACGTCGTAAGAAAGCGGAGGAGTACGAATTTTCTCCCGGGGAGATGTTGGGGGAATGGCCCGATGAGGATGTTCGCGAGAAGGGATCTATTATTCTTCACAAGGATATTTGCAGTGGGAAGATAAAAAAAGAAAAAGGGGGGTAGACGGGTAGCTCCCCCTATCGCAACAGACTGGGGTTTTACCAGTCATATCAGTCGGTAAGGTCTGCGTCGGTTACAGGACCTGTAACGACTACTTGTTCGAGAAGCCGAGCAGATCAGTCGGCCTCGCGTCTTGTGCCACGCTACGGCCCTCGCTCCGCACGCCGGACAGATAAACCCGTTCGGCCAGCGC